>CAZJOE010000001.1:0-20327 GCA_964547555.1 uncultured Elusimicrobia bacterium
GGTTGGTAACCAGAACCCGGGCTTTGCCCACTCCAAAGGTCGAAGCCCCCGCCACTCTTCATTTCGCGTAACCATCTTATTTGTGTATCGAAGTGTTGAGCTAAACGCCATCAAGAACCAAAGTTGAAGATCTCCTGCTTCCTTTAGAATCGTTTGTTTGAGATGACCCAACAAGAGGAGGTGTCGAAGAGTAAAGAATTGTCTGAAGTGCGTAATCCCCTTTTTAAAAAGGGCACTTTCTCGCTGCATGTTGCAATCGGGAATGGCAGCGGAGGGAAGCCAGAGTCCGGACGACTCTGCTCTCTTTAGAGAGCGGTTAGCTTCGTTGAGTCTAGAAACATCGTCTTCTGTAGCTGGTGCAACCTCTGTCGTCTCGCAGCCCTTGCAATCGTAAAGAACGTTGATCAGCTTTTCTTTAGATTTTGCTGTCGGACTAAAACGTAGCGACTCACCACAATGTGTGCATGCCCATGTGCCGGCGCTAACCTTCCGTGCAGCCGAAATCAAAAAATCCCGATTACAGAAGGAGCACGGGGCAATAGATGAATATTCAAACCAGGTAACTGGTACTTCTTCAGCACAGTTGCGACACTTTGTGGAAAAAAACCGGTTGGCGAACTGCTGAAAGGTCATTTTTATTCGTTCGCGATATAACTGAAAGCGTTGTAAATCCAGATCGGCCAGTTCCGTTTTGGTAATGAAGGCCGCTAGGGGATTAAGGTCAAAACCTATTACTCGCCTAGAGAGAAGCGTGCCTTCAACCAGCGTAACGCCTCCGCCCGCAAAAGGATCTAACACGACCTCACCTTCTCGTGAGTAGTGCGAAATTAGTTGGGAAAAGACGGAGTATGGCCGCCGAGCAAAATAGCGGTGCATTCTGTAGATCGGGCGGTGAGGTAACGCCTTGGTGGGAGCGCTTATTGGGGAAATCGGTTGTTGTACGGATGCGGTCGTCAAGAAAGCCCTCTTTTTTTCATATTTTTCGACGGCAAAGCATTATACGTTATGCTCGTGGAAGCCAGTGTGTCACATCTTAGGAGAGATTAATGGGACTAAGATGCAAAATCTTGCGACAAACCAGTATCAAGCCTACGTAAAATTAATGTAAATCTTGGCCACCATTATTCGATGATTACTCAGGTTCTGGCGAGTTGGTAGCTGACACCACTGACATTAACGCGAAATCTGAGCAAATCCTCGGACACGACATACTTCCTGCAAGCCTGAATGTCATCCATGCGGCTTTTCTTTATATACAGCAAAGCGGGACGAGGCAGCAGCAGACACCCACCTAGCCAATTAGCCTCATCCTCCTCTTTTAGATTGAAACTCCTCATTACCATGTCACCATCTACGGAATAGATTAGATTGGACGGTGCGTGATTGGCTATTAAATGCGCCAGTTCGTGCATGAGATCACTAGAAATTCGGCCTTTTGAGTGCGCAGGGTTATGAATGATGACATGACGCTCTCCAGTGGAAAAGGTAACTGCGGACCATCCATATTTGTCGTGATTCAATAGCTGATCGAGCGATTCCTTCGGAAGGTTTTCAACGTTGTGGGGCGTCCATACAGCGACATCCATATGCTCAGCCAAGGCAAATGGATCCAGCGGATCAATAGGCCTTAGGCCTAGCTCCTTTCTCAGGGCAATAGCCGTTTTCTCAGCCCAACTTTTGAATCCGCGCTCAAACGTGGCCATGCATTAAGATTCTTTGGGCTGCATATTAGCGGCGAGCAACAGCATCTTGGCGAGTGCCTGAGTAGTTTGTTGTGAGGGAGTTTGCTGGGTCCTGAAGTGTGCGGTAAAAGTTCTGACCCCGGGCATTTGGCTGTTAACCTCAGTCTTACTCAGACCAAGCAACTTGGCTGGATCTATAGAAAGCCAACCACAAACTTTCCCAAAGGTACCGATGTCCGGCGTGTATCCATTCTCAATCCGCATCAACGTGGTGGCTCCAATACCAATTTCTTTTGCTGTCTCTCTTAACTTGCGGTCTCCCCGTTTTTGTCGCACAAGAGCCCCTAAGCTTTGAAGAGTATTTTTTGCCATAGGCCTCCTCGTTTCATTAATTGAACAAATCTTGACATGCGGATCATATCAAATTATGCTCTGTTCCGTACTCGAAACAAAACTATGTGAGAAAAACACATTCAGAGGGAGGCCTTTATGGGAAAAAATCAATGGGTGGTTAAAGATGTTGACGGCTGGGCAGTGCGCGGCGAAAGGAACGACCGCTTAACATCGCGACATAAGACTCAAGGAGATGCGTACGATAAGGCACGCGAAATCGCAAAAAGGGAAAAGTCGGATGTTATTGTTCAAGGTCGCGACCGACGAATCATAGACCGAGACAGTTTTGGGAATGACCCGTTTCCTCCTCGGGACAAGAAACACTAAGCATTCTGGAAGCCTCATGAACAAAGAAGACAGAGCAGCTGGCGCCTCCATTGGAGGATTCATTATGGGTGCGTCACTAGCAGGCCCTATTGGCGGCTTAATCGGGGCCATTACTGGGCAGGTATTAGCTGACGAAGTAAACAAGCAAGCGAGGAAGCCAATGACTAACGTACGGACATTTATAAGTTTTGATTTCGACCATGATGAGGATCTTCGGAATCTTCTCGTGGGGCAATCTTTCCATCCTGATTCGCCATTCTCAATAATCGATCGATCAGTCAAAGAACACCTGACCGGCGATTGGGAGGCAAAGGTGCGAGGTCGCATTAACAATGTCGACCAAGTAATAATTATTTGCGGCACCCACACACATACCGCAAGAGGCGTTGGGGTCGAATTGAGAATCGCGCGCGAGCAACGAAAGCCATATTTCTTTCTTAATGGACGTAATGGCCAATCGTGCAGCCTGCCAATTGGCGCATTCCCAACCGACAAAATCTATAACTGGACTTGGGATAATTTGAAGATACTTATTGCTGGAGGGCGTTAAAGTGGCTCAAGACGAGATTATCAAGAAAGAATTGGTTAACCCTGACCAAGAAACACCCCGTGATCTGATTTTCGAACAGTACAAGTTGTATTTAGAAATGGCTGACCGCATTAGTTCTCGTAGGTCGACCGCAAATTCGTTCTTTTTAGGAATAAATACCGCAGTAGTTTCTCTATTGGGAATTGTTAAGTCGATCCAAGAATCCGGAGCTGCACTTACTTTCTATTCCTTTGCTGCCCCGGCCGGCATGATTCTGTCAATCATGTGGTTCATGCTTGTTAGATCTTATCGTGATCTAGGCACCGCAAAATTCAAGGTGGTTCACCAGATCGAAAAGTTTCTTCCCTTGCGTCCCTATCACGCCGAATGGGCGGCAGTTGGTTACGGAAAGAATCCCAAGCTATATCGGCCATTCACCCACACCGAGGCCTTGGTTCCATGGGTTTTCTTTGCCATATATTTGGTGACTCTACTCTATCGAATCCCCTGGTCCCAGCTAAGATTCTGCCACTAGCGGTCAGACAACCGTTGACAATATTCGACGAGAATACGTCGGATTGTCTTTTGCAATGAACGGTCCTCTCGCTTTGCGAGGCTTATAAGTTTTGCGTGAACCGCTTTAGGAAGATGGACTGTCACAGCTTTTAGTCCGACGCTCCTATAAAAAGTGGTCCCTTTTTTTGACTCCTTTCCCATAACGGGGGAAGGGTATCTTACGCATCTCTTCCTATATACTGACTTTAAAATCAAAGGGGTCAGATCCCGACAACCGACATCCACCTCCCCCTATTGCCCGAAGAAAAGGGGTCAAATCTGGAGTAGTGAGTAGTTTCACCCAGGTAGCCGTTGGAAACGGTACTAGAAATTCTAAAACCTGCTTCCTTAATTGCTCACTCCTCCAGACTTGACCCTTTTGTCCAGTTCTCAAGGGAACACTTTTGATTGAGCATTAAGTTGGTTTCTAAGTGATACTAAACTTCATCCCAAGCCCCCACCAAGCTTCATCACCCACCTCCTCGCACAGATTAAATAAGATCATTCCATGAAATGGTTCCAGCGGGAAATTAAATTGGCGGAGCGAAAAACCGGGTTTCATCTGATCACCGATGAGATCACCAACGCGCTGCCGGAAATCGGGCAAATCAAGGTTGGGTTTCTTCAGTTGTTTCTTCAGCATACCTCGGCTTCTCTTTGTATCAATGAAAACGCCGATCCGAATGTCAGAGTAGACTTTGAATCCCACTTTAATCGGACGGTCCCTGAGAAAATTAACTACGCGCATCAAGATGAGGGGGCGGACGATATGCCGGCGCATTTAAAAAGCGCTCACTTAGGGATCAGCGTTCTGATTCCGATTCGCCAGGGCCATTTGGCGCTGGGGACGTGGCAGGGAATTTATTTAGGCGAGCATCGATCAGACGCCGGCCGTCGACACGTTGTGGCCACCGTTATGGGAGAGTGACAGGATCCTTTCGTCATGAGTCGAGCCTTTACCAAAGAAGATGATGCTGGAGAAGATTTGCCCGAACGGCCGGTTCCGGCCGGTCCCAATTACGTGACGCCACGTGGGTTGGAAATGCTTAAACAAGAAGGGCAGCGTTTGTTGGAGCGCAAGAAAAAAGCCACGCCCGGAGAAGATTTGCGGCCGATCGAACGAGACCTTCGTTATTTGGAAGCCCGTGTGAACAGCGCGCTCGTGGTGCCGCCCGGCTCGGGCGATGAAGTCCGGTTCGGCGCGCGCGTGACGCTCGAAAGCGTATCGGCCGGGCTTCAAACATTTACGTTGGTGGGCGACGATGAAGCGCGCAGAGACCCTTCGCTTCTTTCGTGGTCGTCGCCGTTGGCGATGGAAATGTTTGGCTTAAAAAAAGGAAATCAATTTACCTGGAACGGTCCCGACGGTCCTGTGCACTATAAAATTATTTCGATTGATTACTCCGGATTTTAAGCCGGGACCAAGTTATGGGAAAACGGTACCGGTTCCCTCCTACGGCGGGCAAGCTCAAGGGGACACCTTTCCTCATTCCCAAACCAACTTGAACCCTCCGACGCGAAAAAACTAAAAAGAAAGGGGTCAAATCTGGAGCAGTGAGTAGTTTCACCCAGGTAGCCGTTGGAATACGTTGTCTTGAATTATCTAGGGAAAAAACAACGGTATTAGAAATTCTAAAACCAGCTTCCTTAATTGCTCACTCCTCCAGACTTGACCCCTTAATCAGGGAGATAGAGCGCTTGCTTGAGAGGCAAATGTCGGTTGTCGGGATCTGACCCCTTAAAGTTCTTAAGTTCTAAATAAGATCAGATAAATTTTCCGGCGCGTTTAATTTTACAGGGACACCGCAAAGATCTCCTTGCAAAATATAAGGGCCAGTCTATACTTTTAAAACTCAATGGATTTTAATCTTGCTAAGAGGTGCGACCCTATGAAACGCGTTAAATTATCCGGCCTGGTTTTCTCGCTGCTAACTTCCTTTTCTTTGGTTTCTACTTCTTCGGCTGAAATTTACACAGGCAGCTGCCAACACCGATCGGCAGTGGTTGTTGTTGGAAATGCTTGGCCCAACACCACCAGAAACCTTGCAAGCGTCCAAACCAATTTTTGCGAATTCCGAATAGACTCCCAATCAGCCACCAATAGTTACATTGCTTATCGAATGAGCTTTTTTGATCCTCGGGCCCAAAAAAACGCGACAACAACCCAACGGCTCAACGGAGCCACAATCAGCGCAAATTCTGGGAGCATTACCCTCAACTTGAATGGGGGACGGATTGCCCTTAATTTAGCCAATCGCCTCATGACGGGATCGGTGCTTCCAGACAATCACATAGGCGGTTATGGGTTTAATTTTAGTGGACCGGCGCTTTTGGCTCCTCAAGTGACCTCGCTTTCTCCGAATTCAGGACCAGTAACGGGAGGAACAACGCTCACGATCAACGGCGCCAATTTTGTATCCGGTGCCACCGTCAGAATTGGAGGGACCCTGGCCACCAACGTTCGTTTTCAAAACGCCAACAGCATCACCTGCACGACACCGGCTCATGCGGCCGGATCGGCGGATGTGGTGGCCACAAATCCAGACCGGCAATCCAGCGGAAGTGCCAGTTTTGCTTATACTCCAGTTGTCCAGAACAGTCCCACCCCAACTCCGACGCCCAATCCTTATTGATCTGGCCTTCCAACTGAGATTCGCTAAAGCCCGCGCGTGAATCTTTGAGTGAAAACGGTACCGGTTCTTAAGGGGACACAGTTCCCATCCACTTAACTTCAATTTATTCTTGAGCCCTCCAACAAACAAATCCTAAGATAAAAACCCTTCAAAGCAGTCCCTCCCATCCCCTCCTATTTTAAATTCATTATTTATAGGAGCCACTCATGAAATCTGTTATTGCAGGCACTCAAATTGAAAAACGTATCTACTTAATTCGGGGTCATAAAGTGATGCTCGACTCCGATTTGGCTCAACTGTATGGGGTTGAGGTTGGAGCACTGATCAGGGCAGTTAAGAGAAATTATGCTCGTTTCCCGGAAGACTTTCACTTCCAGTTAACCTCAGATGAAGCTTTGAGATGCCAATTTGGCATTTCAAAAAGGCGTGGCGGTCGTCGATATCTACCCTATGTATTTACAGAACAAGGGGTGGCAATGTTATCAGGTGTGTTGAGAAGCAAACGAGCTGTCCAGGTTAATGTCGAGATTATGAGGGCTTTCGTTAGGCTGCGTGAAATATTGGCTTCAAACAAGGATTTGTCGAAGCGAGTTAACGACTTGGAGAGGAAATACGGATCTCATGATCAACAAATCAGAGAAATTTTCACGGCTTTACATGAATTGATGGATCCTCCAGAAAAATCGAAGTATCGAATTGGGTTTCGCCACGGATGACTTTAGGTATCCCTTTGTTTTCCCAGGAAATCAGTACCGGTTCTCAAGGTGCCACTCTTACCATCTGACCAATTCCAATTTATTCTTGAGCCCTCCAACAAACAAATCCTAAGATAAAAACCCTTCAAAGCAGCTCCCTCACATCCTCTCCTATGTTTAATTCATTTATAAGAGGTCATCATGAAATCAGTTGTCGCAGCCATTCAAATTGAGAAGCGTATCTATGTCATTCGAGGTCATAAGGTTATGTTGGATTCTGATCTGGCGGAACTTTATGGTGTTCCTACAAAAGCCCTTAACCTAGCTGTTCGTCGAAATAAAATTCGATTTCCAAAAGACTTCATGTTTCAACTAACCCCCAACGAAAAAGAAAACTTGAGGTTTCAATTTGAAACCTCAAGTTGGGGAGGTCGTCGGTATTTGCCGTTTGTTTTTACCGAGCAAGGAGTTGCCATGCTTTCAAGTGTTCTCCAAAGTAAACGAGCTGCACTTGTGAATATCAGAATTATGCGAGCTTTTGTGAAATTGCGAGACCTCGTTACTTCAAACAAGGAGCTTGCTAAAAAGGTAATTGAGTTGGAGAAAAAATTTGACGCTCACGACGGGCAGTTAAAGCAGGTGTTTTCAGCAATTTATGAGTTGATGACTCCGCCAATAAAACCGCGTTCTAAGATTGGATTTAAAAATGAGCGTTGATTTGTCCGGTCACCGCCAACGCCTCCGCGAGCGCTTCTCCGATGGCTACGGTGTCGGGATGCAGGATTACGAAATCCTTGAACTCTTGCTCACCTATGCCATCCCAAGAAGAGATGTGAAACCAATTGCCAAAAATCTAATTTCCCGTTTTGGAAGTTTGAATGGGGTGTTGGATGCAGGTGAGTTTCGCTCGAATGAAGATCGCAGGACTACCGCACGAAGCCTTCATGGTTATTTTCCTGAATACGCAAAACGAATTGATTGATCATGCCATCATTAATGAAGGGACAGTTGATCAGGTGGCGGTTTATCCAAGGCGAATTTTAGAGAGAGCATTGGCGCATCATGCAGCGGGGCTTATCATTGTCCATAACCATCCCAGTGGCTACACCGATCCATCCGAAGAAGACAAGCGGCTTACGCGAACATTAAAAGACTTGGCTAAACTTCTTGATATTCGCCTTTTAGACCATCTGATCGTAGGCAGGAATGGATATTTCAGTTTTCTGGAAAGAGGATTAATTTAAAGTGAAGGGGTCAGATCCCAATTTTTTTCTTGTTTTTATACCTAATAGGGTATATTATATTTGAAATAAGTAAAATTTAGCTAAATCACCTTAGACCACATAGTTCACTACTATACCTCTAACGGTATAATAAGAGGATCGCATGACCTTGGATGATTACATTCGTGAAAAAAGGAAAAGCGCGGGGTTAACGCAAATCCAACTGGCGAAAAAGGCTGGGGTTGGGTTGAGATTAATCCGTGACCTTGAGCAAGGAACCGAACGATCTATTCGAATGGATGCCGTGAATAAAATCTTACGACTCTTCGGAAAATGTCTGGGACCCGTCGATCTACCGATGACCAATGATGACAAAAAATAAAACTGAACAGGCTGCCCTCGTCTATTACGGAAAGGATCTGGCGGGACGAATTTGTAAAGATCCAGACGGACCCGGCAGTGGTTTTGAATTTGAGTACGACCCGGCCTATCTTGAAAAACCCGGAGTCAAACCGATCAGCCTCGGGTTGCCTTTACAAAAAGAGAAATACCATTCCAAAAAACTTTTCCCTTTTTTTGAAGGACTTTTGCCTGAGGGTTGGCTCCTAGAATTAACATCACAGGTGCTTAATATCGATCCCAATGACGAATTCGAGCTGCTTCTTCACACGGGAAGTGACACGGTAGGCGCCGTGACAGTTCGACCGGAAAACTAGGCCCATGCAATCCGATCAGCGGCTTCGCCGACTTTTTAATGTTTCCTGGGTCCCAAAAATACCTTTCGGGATGGCAGATCTTCCGGAACAGGTTCGACGATCCATCGGAAAAATGTCTCTTTCGGGTGTTCAGAAAAAAGCCTCCGTTGTTCTCGACAAGAAAGAGCAACAACTGGTTATTGCTGAGGGAAACGGAGCTTATATTTTGAAGCCCGACATCCTGGAATACCCTCAAATAGCTTTGGTCGAGAACCTCTCAATGGATATGGCGGAAAAATTGGAAATGGAGGTTCCGCCTCATGCCATCCTTCCCATGGCGGATGGCACGCCAGCCTATCTCATTAAACGCTTCGATCGTCTGCCCCATGGCGAAAAAATCCACAAAGAGGATATGGCCCAACTCTTGCAAGTGACGACAGATGAAAAATATAACAGTTCAATAGAAAAGATCGGGAAAGTCATACGGACCCATGCAACGAATACTTTCCTGGAACTCATCAATTTCTATGAACGAGTTGTTTTTAATTTTCTTATCGGAAACGGGGATATGCATTTAAAAAACTGGGCCCTCGTCGAAAAAAGAAACGAAATAAAACTCGCCCCTTGCTACGACTTTGTGTCTTCAAGGTTATTCATTCCAAGGGAGGACGAATCGGCGCTCACCATCAACGGAAAGAAAAATAAATTGACTCGCCTTGATTTCAATCAGTTGGCCCAGAATCTTGAATTGGAAGAAAAAAGCATGGAAAATGTTTTCGAAAAACTTAAAGAAGTAAAACCAACAATAATTTCAATGATCCAAGATTCCGAACTCGGTGCCACCAGAAAGAACGATTGGATCAAGTTGGTTGAAGTTCGATATGAGCGAATCGAGTAAAGGGGTCAGATCCCGACAACCGACATCCATACCCCCTCTATCTGCCGTATCCGCACCGTCTAAAATAAGTTAATTCAAATCCTCGCTCCAATCCTTTCTTTTCCTTTTAATTATTCGGCGTTTATTAACCGAATCTAAATGCGTTCTTCTTTTAACGCTTTATAAGCTGCATTCGTACCATCGTCTTGGGTCCTACCTAATCGGCGCCCCTCTCTCACTGGAGGTTATATGCACGACACAAAAATCCGTTCCTTGGTTGTTCTCACCGCGTTCCTTGTAGTTGGATGTCAAAAATCAAATTCCGTCAATCGGTTGCTTGGGCTAGAAAAGGAAAATCCGCCCGCAGCGGATTTGCTCGAAACGCAGAATGCTGACAAGTCCGCGTCGGCTATTCGGATGAAGATGACGGGCTTGGTGGACGATGGGTTTGGGAATAAATCCGAAATATCATTCTCGGCGAAAATAAGAATCAAGGATGGGGTGGCTGAAATGGTTGGCGAGTCGCAGATGTATTCGCTTCAGATCTCGGCTCGGACCGAACAATCCGAAGCGCCGGCCGGAGCCTCCTCAAAAGGCCGCGGCCGCGTCGAAGAGAGAGGGAGGAACTCCCGCGGATGGCCGGCGACTGTGCTGGGACAAGGCGTGGCGGTCGAGGCCGACCGACATTTGAAGGTGGACTTCAGCGAAATAATTTTCAGACTACCCAAACATCCGTTTCATCTGAGCACGAAGCACACCGATGAAAATGGAAATCGCTACCTCATTAACTCAGTCTGGAAAAACAACGTGCTGACCCAAACTTACACCGACGCCGAAGGAATCAACCATAACGCCGTCATCACCTGCCAAGAAGACGGCTGCCCGACACGCTACCTGGGACAACTACAAGTGGCCTACGGCCAAGCCCGGATGATCATGACTGGCCAAGATGGAACAAGAATCGAACTAAGCGGCGAAGCCCGATAAAAAACTCTCCGCGCCCACTGCCATGGTGGGCGCGGAGAATTTATTCGATCGGAAAAAGGATCGAATACCCTTTTATTGTCGACTCGCAAACCATTTGCACCATACTTTTAAATTCACCCATATCTCCCTTCCCAAGCGCCGTATAATATTTTTGTTGGTCCTCAATCTGAATTAAAGCCGGCGGAAAACCTTGGGCTAGCAATTGAGTATTCATGATGAGCCGTCCTACCCGGCCGTTACCGTCGAAAAACGGATGAATCCCTTCAAACTCGTAATGATCTTGGGCTATTTTCCCAATGGGATCTTTCCCGTACTTATTTATGTCCTTAATCCACTGTTTCATTTTAATCGGAACCATTTGTGCGTTCGGAAGAACCTTCTCAGTATTGGTTAGGTTGACGAATCCGGTCCGGTATCGCCCCGGCAACTTGTTCTGAAAGTCGTACATCACGATTTCGTGTAACTTTAAAACGTAGCCTTCGTCGATTTTGAAACCAGGCTTCACCTTCTCCATAAGATGAATCAGAGCATTCTTGTGATTGATGACCTCCATCATTTCAAACACTTCTTTTCCCCGGACCATCTTTCCCTCAAGAGCTATTTCCGTTTCTTGACGAGTCATTCGGCTGCCTTCGATGGCGTTTGAGTTATAGGTCATCTCAAGAAAGAAGCGGTCTCTTATCTTTTTATCTTTTTTCAAAACTTCGATAGGATTTTTGATGAGTTTTTTAAGTCCCAAAACCACAGGCCGCATCTCAACCGACTCTTTAAAAAGAGTGTCTATATCACGAGACTGGCGGGGATGGGGTTTTATACCCTTGTCCAACCACCGATAGACAGCTTTGTAATTAACCTCAAGAGTTCTTGCCAGATCAGAACGTGAAATCCCCGTTGATTCAAGAATCATGCTTAGTTTATCTTTGTCGGTTAAAGGCCATTTTTTAATCAATTCTTTCATAGGACATTTATACAACTTATATCAATAATATACTATGACATATGTCATATCCTTCTTTAGGAGGGAAAGTAGAGGGGAAAGGGGTCAAGTCTGAAGATGAACTACTCACTACTCCAGACTTGACCCCTTTTCTTAGCGCGTCGAATTTTCTGTTTCCAATTTAGCTCCCTGGGTGGCCGCCACCGGCAGGCGGCCGGGGCCGACCATTCGGTCTTGCATCGCGTCGACGCGGTGGGAATAGCCGGCGCTCCTGTTCTTACGGCACGTGTTGATGTAATCCTGAAAATCCCACGTCTCAAAAAATTTGCGGGCTCCTGCCACGCCCGCGTTAAATAACCCGTTGCGCTGTTCGGCCGACAAGCCAAAATCCGTCGCCTTGACGCCGTTGGTGGAAATGGCGATCGTGCGACAGAAATCTTCTTTCTCAACGTGGATTTTGTCATGGGCTTCCATCATGGTGCTGATGATGGCTTTGGTGAAACGCAGCGGCGTGGACGTGGATTGCGGCCGGCCCGCCTCCGGCTCAACCAGTTTAAGACCGAACGTGGGCCAGGCGGGGACGCTCGGCGAGTCAAACAGCCATACGGGGAAGTTGCTCAGAAGCCCCCCATCGACGAACATCGACCCTTTATGCCGGATCGGCTCGAAAAAAAACGGAATGCTCATGCTCATGCGCACCGCGCGCGCGACCGGCACCTCGTCGGGATCGACGCCATAGCGCGCCATGCCCGTCGGCAGAACGACCATAAACCCTTTTGTGATGTCGGAGGCGACCACTTGCAATTTGTATTGATACCGCGGGTCTTTTTCGCCGGGAATTTTCAGGTCGCTGAATTTTCGAATTCCTTTTGCGTCCAAAAGCTTCTTGATCCAGGATTCGAAATAATCGCCCTGATAAATGCCCTTGTTCCACATGAGGCTGACAATGGGTCCCAAGAGCGGAAGGCGGTCGGCCCAGGACATGTCTTTAAAAAGCTGGTAATCCAGCTGTCCGATAATTTCCTTGAGTTCGGAAGCGGTGTAACCGGCCGCGACCAGTGCTGCGACAATGGCTCCGGCGGAGGTCCCCGCCAAATTGCTCCATTCGTATCCTTGCTCTTCAATGACGGTCAATGCGCCGACCAGTCCGATTCCTTTTACGCCCCCGCCTTCAAAGACACCGTCCAACAATTGCGATCTGGTCATGAGAGACCTCCTTTTTGAGATCTCCTATTTTAAATAAACGTATTGATATTTGGCTGTTTTTCTTAAACTGGTTGCAATGACCTTAAAATCTTCTTTGAAACTGAACAGCGGCTGGGCGTGGGGAATTGTTGGTTTTGTTCTCTCCACCGTCATCGCTTGGCTCGCGCCCTTCGGCCAGATTCCCCGTCGTTATGTCGAACATGCCTACGAACGATTTGAAATCCAACTGGCGCGCAAAGGATTGATGCGCTCTCTCTCCATGACGGGTTTGCAGTTTGAGCTCTTGCTCGATTATCCGGGAAATCTCGTGGACTTCAAAGGCAGCGTCGTCCTGGAAAATTCATTGTCCACCGATCTCATCGTCAAAAAAGTGAGCCTCCTCATTAACGGTCAACCGGCCTCCGTCCGCCTTTGGCAACCGGAGCCAAGCCGCCTCGATCCGAATCAGCGCGGTGAATATGTTTTCTACACCACAAGCGTGATTCGTTCCAACGATTCCCACTACTCCTTACAAATGGAAATTCTCGATTCCACCGGCCGCACCTCCAACGCTGGCGCCGCATTCTAATTAGAGGTCCCACATTAACTGGTAATATTGCCCGGTTTCGTCTTCGATGACACCGTGGCAAGACAAATATAAGGAGAAAAATTCTATGCCAAAACCAATTCCGGAAGGATTTCACTCAGTTACGCCCAGTCTTATGTTCAAAAGCTGCCAAAAGGCCCTCGAGTTTTACAAGAAAGCGTTTGGAGCCACCGATATCGAGACGTTTCCCACTTTGGATGGGAAGGGCATCATGCACGCCACTATGCGCATCGGCAATTCCATATTAATGATGGGCGACGAATTCTCAGATCCGAAATCATGCCCCAGCGCTGAAACATTGGGAAATTCGCCGGTGAGTCTTTTTATCTACGTCGACGACGTCGATGGAATGTTCAAAAAAGTCGTCGCCGCAGGTGGAAAGGTGATCATGCCCGTAGAAGAAATGTTTTGGGGAGACCGGTCCGGCACAATTCAAGACCCCTTCGGCTACCAATGGATGATCGCCACTCACACCCGAGACCTAACCAAAGACCAAATCCGCAAAGAAGCTGAAACTTTTTTTGCCGAGATGGCCAAGAAATAGGAACTATTCACTTATCCGTTAGAGAAAGTCGATAGACTTAATCTTCCCTCGAACCAGAAAACCCCTTCACCTTGATCAGCTTCTTCGGGCGATCTAATAATTTTCCGATGGCATCAAAGACGGACGCGAAGCCTGCGTCATATTTCCGTCTCATCTCCTGAATCTCTTTTCGTAAACCAGCGACTGAAAACTGAAACCCTTTTAACCGTATAAAAGCCCGCATGATTTGAATATTAACCTGAATGGCGCGTTTGCTGTTGAGCACGGATGACAACATGGCAACACCTTCTTGGGTGAATACATAAGGAAGATATTTAGGATGTTTCCCCCTTCCTTTCTCTAAGGTGCCAATTTGGCACCTTAAAAACTCCTGCTCTTTTGGAGTTAATTCAAACATGAAGTCCAAGGGAAACCGTTCTATATTCCGATTTACATTTCTCTTTAAGAATTTGGTCTCAACTCCGTAAAGTTGGGCCAAGTCCGAATCTAACATGACTGAATGATTTCTAATAATGTGAATTTTGTTTTCAATACGCGCTGAGGTGACAAGTGATTTCATGGTGATCTCCTATAAATGATGAATTAAACATAGGAGGGGGATATGAGGGAGCTACTTTGAGGGATTTTTATCTTAGGATTTGTTCAGCGGAAAGACAAAAGGACGCGGTTATAGAACGGGTGAAACAATTGGGCGGTTAAGAGCCGCAAACAGAGCCAGACCCAGGACCGCCACGACCGCTGTTCGTAAATAAACACCCGCCGGAAAATAAAAACAGAGCAGAACGCAGGTCAGAAGTCCCGCCCAGGGGGACCATCTGGGAGAACGAAATGAACCCGCCGGAGCCGCTTCCGCCCGCCGAAGTCGTAGAAGGGCCACGTGCAGAGTCCCAAACACCAGCACCAAAAGAAGACTCGTGGTTTGAGCCAGAAGTCGCACACCTCCTGTGGCGGCGAGAAGAATCACCAAGAGTCCCGCCGTCCACACCGCCACCCACGGCGTTTTTCGCAGCGGGTGCACCGTTCCCAAAACACGCGGAAGAAGCCCTTGCGCGGCCATGCCATAGAGAAGCCGGGTGACCATGACGAAATTGGTGAGCCCGGTGTTGGCAATGGCCACCATGGCCACCGCGGCAAACACCGGCGCCGGAACCGGCCTCCCGGCCTTGGATAACACCTCCAGAAGCGGTCGCTCCGATTGCGCGGCGCCCAGAGGTCCCACCGTCCACAAAACGACCAAAATAATCGCCAGATAAATTATGGTGGAGACCGCGACAGCAATCAGGATGGCGCGCGGAATGTCCCGCACCGGATTTTTCGCTTCTTCAGCGAGATTGGCCAAATCCTCAAAGCCGACAAAAGCGTAGAAGGCCAGAGTGGCCCCGCCCAAAATAGCGGCGGCGCCCAAATCCGGCGTGGCCGCCGACACCAACTGTGATACGGGAAGTTTTGAAACCAAAAGGAATCCCACCGCCACCACCACCAAAAGGCCCGCCAACTCAATGAGCGTCAGAACCGCGTTGGTCCAAGCTGAGGCCTCGATGCCGCGATACGCAAGCCAGCCAAAAAGAAATACCAAAAGAACAGCCGCCGCCAACGCCGGAGGATGAATGAAAACCGTTAAATATCCATGGAGAGCCAAAGACACTGCCGCAGCCGAAGTGAGCCCGCTCGTCAAAACAAAAAAACCGATCAGAAATGAAACCACTGGTGGGCGAAAAGCCGCTGCGGAGTAAGCTGCCGCTCCGGCGCTTTTGGGGACGCGAGAAGCGAGTTCGGCGTAGGTGAGACCGGTGAGTCCGGCCAAGAGAGCGGAAATCAGAAAAGAAATCCACGCGCCTTGACCGGCGGTGGCCGCCACTTTTCCGACCAAAACATAGATGCCGGCACCCAAAATATCTCCGATACCGTAAAGGGCGAGAATGCCCAGCCCCAACTTGCGGGCCAAATGATTTTGATCGTTCAATGGAAAGCCTGGGTGTTCATACCTTCTTTTTACCCAAAGAGGATCGAATAAATCAAGGGGTCAAGTCTCCAGTTTTCAGTTTCCAAAATACTGAATACTGGAGACTTGACCCCTTCCTCCTCCGCCTAAAGTTTATTTTTTCCCTGTATTCCAGGGCCCATCGAGCCTACGCTTGCCCATGGCGAAATTTGCGGGCTTTCTCATTATTGCAGCCTTTCTTGCGATTCCTTGCTCAGCTCAAGCAGAATCGGTGGAGCCTTACCATGAGCTTTCCCTTGGCGCGACCTATATCGGCGCCCATATACACTTGGGCTTCGGCTCCCGCTGGGCAGCCGAAGCGCGAACTGTGAGCGGGCACGCGGATTCCACTTCCGGAAGAATCACCGCCAACTCCTATGGACTCAGAGCTTACCGGTACTTTCGCGCGCCGTCGCGCATCCGCTTCTTTCTGGGCGCTGAAGGCGCGCTGACCACTTCTTCCGCCAGGCAAAATAATTACAAGACAAACGGAACTGCTTTTGGCGCTTTCGCCGGAACAGAGATTTATGCGACGCGCCGGCTTTCCATTGGGTTGGATGCCGGTCCGTATTTTCTCGTAACCAAAGTGAGGAACACGAGTACGTCGGAAACCGGCGTCGAGTTTGTGGTGAATTCGTCGCTAAACTTTTACTTTTTATGAAAATTAAATTTTCGGCACTTTTGATAATCGTAACTTTTGGGCTCACGCCGGCGTGGGCGGGTCTTCACTACGGTCTCGGCGCGGCTGTGGCCAAGCAAGGGGCCAAAGCCATCGAAACCGCCGAGGCAACCGCCGCTGCATCCCGGCTTCCGGCCTGCGCAGCCGATCCTTTTTCCGTTTCTCCGCTGAGCACCGGTTTGAACTTTAACATCGAAACGCTCGGCCACTTAGCGCCCTACGGGCACACCCTACCCACGGAACATATTTATTTCATCATCGTGAAATCCACGGACGATACCACCGCGCATGACGTTTATGCCCCGGCTGACCTACGAATTTCGCAAATCGTTCGCAGTGAAACACTGTTGGGCGACCCCGTTTTTGACTATTCGCTCTACTACGGCATCTGCGACGGCATGGATGGGTACCTTCACCACATCAAAACGCTCAGCGCCTCGCTGTTGTCCCAGGCGGGCCCCTTGGACCAGAATTGCTCTCTTTCCCAGGGGAATGCGATCCGAAACTGTTCGGCTAACGTCACGATCAACGTGCAAGCGGGAGACGTCATCGGCACGGTGGTGGGAAGCACCGGGAGTTCACTGGTGGGTCTCGATTTTGGCACGCATGATCTTCGCGCGCCCGCTTTAACGTTCGCCAATCCCAGCCGGCGATCGATCTATCAATTGCACACGGTGTGCGGCGTCGACTATTTTGGCGGATCGCTTCAGGCGAATTTGGAAAGCCGCCTCGGCGCGTTTGACGGCTCAACGCGGCGCACGGCGGCTCCCCTCTGCGGCGAGTACAATCAGGACGTCGCCGGCACAGCGCAGGGAAACTGGTATTTGGACGGAACTCCGGCCGGCTCGCAACAGGATGAATTTGACGAACTGGCGTTGGTGCACGACAACGTTGATTCGTCCACCGGTGTCTTCTCTGTGGGCCGCGCGGTCACAGCCAGCAACCTGCCGGCGAGTGTTTACCGCTTCGCTCCGACCTCGTCGGGCTTGGTCAACCGGGATTTTGACGATGTGACAGCGAATGGGAACGTCTACTGCTACGACTCGTTCACGAATTTTATCGCCCCTGATGTGATCCTCATTCAGATGACATCGGCTACTACGTTGAAGATTGAATACCAGTCCTCTCTCTCCGGCTGCGGCGTCGCCTCATGGTCGCTCACTTCAAACGCCACCACGTTTATCCGATAGAGACAGTCGATAAAGGGGTCAGATCCCGATTAATTCGCTGGGGCGTCCCCGATCTGTTCAATGAGGAAGTTCTCCAGGCCAATTTGCTTAATGAGGTTGAGTTGCGCTTCAAGTTCGTGAACGTCTTCTTCGGAATCTTTGAGCAGAAACTCCGCAAGCTCGCGGGAGCCGGCGTCTTTGTTTTTCGTGCAGGACACCACCATCTCATTGTAGAACGCCACCACGGACAACTCGAGCTGGAGGTCGTTCTCCAATTGTTCTTTGACGTTGGCACCGAGGCGGATCTGATCGCCCACGCGGATCTCCGGCATGCCTTCGAGGAACAAAATCCGGTCGATGACGGACTCGGCGTGCTTGCGCTCCTCCTGGTAGTCCTCAAATTGTTTTGCGGCGAGCTTGTGGTAGCCCCAATTTTTGCACATCTTTGACTGCGCCAAGTACTGGTTGATTGCGGTCAGTTCCAAAGCCAAACCCTTATTTAGTAAAGCGATAACTTCTGCGTTGCCCTTCATGTTGCACCTCCGTGCCAAGATTGGGAGAGAATAGCATCCACTTCTCATACCAAGCAACGGTTAACGGAGATGTTATTTATAGTTAGAATCAAAAAACTTTAAGATATTCCCATGAGTACACGAGAGATCACGGAGGTAACAAATGAAAGTGGATAAAGTTGTGAAGAAGTTGGTTTTGGGATTGGGTCTTGTGGCGTTGGCAGGCGGATTATACGCAGCCCTCAAGACAGATGATCCGTTGACGGTGGCGCCGAACATGTATCGGTCGCTTTTTGAGAATGAGAAGGTCCGCGTTATGGAAGTTACGTTTAAGCCGGGAGCCTCGATCAAGAAGCATTCGCACCCGGATCACTATGTGTACGCGGCGTCGGGCGGCAAACTGAAGATCAGCAAGCTTGACGGAACCTCCTCGGTGGCCGACATCACTTCAGGTGCAGTGATATGGATTCCGGCGGAAACGCATTGGGCGGAAAACGTGGGCACGACCGAGATTAAGCTGATCGTGAACGAATTAAAACCCAGCGGCACACCGACCAAAATGAATTAACCCAACTGCACCCCACCCAAGGCCGGTCTGCAGTTCAAGCGGCGAAAGCCACTTGACCTGTAGATCGGCCTTGCTCTTACCGCTGCAAATAACTCTCCAACTTATCGAACGAACCCGTCCAGCCTTGCGTCATGCCGGCGCGGCCATTGATAAAGATGTCCATCTCTTCTTTGCTGGCTTTGCCGATCACTTCCCAGGTTACGGTCACACGCGTGCGCGTCGAGCCTTCTTCCGTGAGCGTCACCTGCGTTTTCATTGTTTCCGGCCAAGTCGGCGACATCGGGTGACGCGACACATTCCCTTTTTCATCGGTGAACTGTTGCGTGTACACAAGCGTGTGCGGCTTTTCCAGTTTGATGTACTCGACGCGGCCATACATGGTCAGACCGCCGTTTTCGGCGGTCATCGCATAAGAGATTTTTCCGCCAGGCCGGATGTCGGCCTCGAGGAACTTCATGTTGAAGCCGGTCGGCGGCAACCATTTTGAGAAATGATCCGGATTGGTCCACAAATCCCACATCTGGTCCATCGGCACATCAAAAGAACGGTTGATCACGAAGGTCTCTTTGCCGGCCGATTGCTTGGTCAGATATTCGGCCAGACGATCCCAGGTGGCATTTCCCCCCGCCTTTTTTATGAACCCGCGTGTTTGCTCGGCATCTTCCGGAGACGGACACGCCATGGTCATGTCCATCAGCGTTCCCCCTTTCACGTTTTTAAAAAGCACAGTGACACGAAACAGTGGTTTGCGTTCGTCGTTGCCGCCGTGGTCATACACCATCTTGGCGTGCTTCTCCACTTCCAGATATTTGGTTTTGTTGACGTAGTCGGCTCCGTTTGGGCCATGCATGGTGTAATGCCAGTGGCCTCCGACTTTTAAATCTTTGCTGTGGGTTGTAATCGTGAAGCCGCGCGGGCCCCACCATTGGGCTGCTTGTTTTTCATCGGTCCAGGCGTCCCAGACGACGGAGACCGGCGCCTCCAAAAAACGGATGATTTTTATTTCGTTGGATTTTGTTGGGGTGGTCGTTGTATTCATTTTTCCTTCCTTTGGGATTTTTTTGATGTGACAGTTTTTAAATAAGCATCAAGACGGTCGAAACTCGCTTCCCAGAAGATCCGATAGGGTTCCATCCAGTCGGCCGCATCTTTGAGCGCATCTCCATTAATCTGACAGGGACGCCATTGGGCGTCCCGGCCTTTCAAGACCAAGCCTGCATTTTCCAAAACCTTGAGATGTTTTGTGACCGCAGGCAAGCTCATGATTTTCAGAAACGGCTTGGCCAAATCAGAAACGTTGGCTTCTCCCCGCGCCAGCTGCGCGAGCATCGCCCGCCGCGTCGGGTCCGCGAGGGCCGCAAAGGTCATATTAAGTTGGTCGTTCGTCATCACTCCGTTAGTATTTAACTTATTGGTTAATTACACAAGCCCCCCCAGGAAAATATTTTTTGCCTCCTCCCCTAGAGGATGAACCGCGCTAAGTATAATGCAGGGAATGAAACTCTCTTTAACGGTCCTGGCCCTTCTGGCATGTTCGAGGGGTGACGCC
>CAZJOE010000002.1:0-19101 GCA_964547555.1 uncultured Elusimicrobia bacterium
CGCCACTCCACAAGCCTATCGGCTGGAATCAGGGCAGCATAAGAACGAGAAAAAAGACCCAATGAAAATGCCCCCACTAAAACTAAATTTACCTTAATAGGTCCGCTCACTTTTATCTTCATCCTCTCTCTCCTAATCCGATTCTAAGTGTAGCTAAGAAGAACAATTTAAGACATGTGATTAAGATCTTCTTTTTCCCCAATTTATGACCCCCAGCATCAAACTTACCCTGAGAACATCTTTTTGTTGATTTTTGCATCCAGAAACCAGTGTGTTTTTAGAGGGATTGATTAAGCCCTCGCAAACCCGGGAATGGTGAGAAGTTCAGGCGATAACGCCAGGGCCCTTTCTCCGGAAAGGGAAAACCGGTAACCAAAATGCAGTTTCAGTCCCGCGTATTCCACCCCCGCTTGCTGCGCCATCTTTTTAATTTCCGCCGAAGTAAAACCTTTTCGCACCGCCAAGGGCGCATCGTGCAAAACCACCGCTTCAGCCCAGAACCTGGAAAATATCTGCATCCATCCCCAGGCCCGAATATCGCGCAACCAATCACAACAGATGAGACCTCGTTTGGCGAGCAAGTTGGCGATTTTAAGCAGACGAACGGCTTCGGTTGATTCGAAGGAATGAAGAGCCGAAGCCGTCACAACGTAGTCGAATTGCTGGGCTTCTAAAAAACAGGGATCAGAAAGAAGGCGGGAGTCGAAAGTGATTTCTCGATAAGACTCGTGATATTCCTTGGCAAGATTAACAACGGAGGGACATTCATCGACGGCTAAAATCCGGACCTCTATCTTTTTTTTACGGGCCCACCTGACAATCGCCGCTGATAAATCTCCCCTTCCGCATCTTAATTCCAGAATTGAAATGGGACGGTTCGCAGGCCAATGGGAAGAAGCCTCTCGAAGGAAATTTAAAATAACCCGATGGCCGCCCAAGGCGCCATTCAAAAATCCCCAAAAATCAAAAACCCTCAAAAGAGATTCTTCAGGAGTATCGGGTTTATCGATTTCTTCCAACGTCCGAGGTCGAACATGGCAAGGTCCCCAATTCCAAGTGAGCATAGGAATGTGAGTTTAGGATTTAGGATTTAGAAACACTACCAGGATTTCAAAACGCCGCGGGCGTCGATGTGGACGAAGGGGCCATGGGATTTGGTCGATTTGTAAGTGCCGAAACCGCCCCATAATTCTTTGTTGTGGGAGTGGCTGTGGATGTCGTTAACGAGGGTACTTAAAAATTCGCAGTCGGCCTTATCGATTTTTCCGTCCCCATTCACATCGTCCATCACGCCGTCTTGCGGGTTCTGATCAATGAAAATATCGGCGGCATCGCCCCACTGATGGCGGCTGTAGGCGACATTCCCCAAAGTCTTATTGTAATAAGGCGTCCGGTAGCCGCTCATCACGTTAAATGAATGACACGCGAGTCCATTCTCGTTCACTTTGTTTAAGAGCGTTTCCAATTTCATGAGCAAGGGTTCGCGAAGAACGATGTACTTCGGATAATTTCCTTTTTGTTTGCAGATAAATTGGGAGAGTCGAAAATGAGGCGACACCAACATGTGGCGATTCTCAGGCGTCACTTCGACATAGCCGACCGGGGCTTGATAAATGGGATTGCTTTTCAAAGTTTTCTTCGGATAAGTCCCAATTCGGTAACCGTTGAGGACGCCGTTTTTATTCTTGGAAGCGGGCATCATGACAAACACATTTAAGGTGATCGCGTTTGCGTCAGGGGCCGATTCGATACGGACGGGATAAACACCGGGCTTGGAAGGAGCCTTCCAGGACCAAGAATTGATTTGGGGAGAAATCCACCCTTCGGTTTTTGATGATAAATTGTAGCGCTGCTCGGTGGCCGGATTTTCAATTTCAACTTTCAGCTTTTCTCCGGGCAGGACAAAAATTCCGAACGTTTTGTAGGAAATGGATTGGTTTTTTACTCGGACAGAGAAAGGAGCCGTTTGAGGTTCGAACCCGAGAGTGAGAGTGGCTGTTCCAAGGGAAGGGCTAAAGAAAAACGTAAAGTTGAATAGAAGAGCCGCGGCGGTGAAAACTCGAAGGAGTCTTATTTTCATAATCTCTCCGGCGCTTTATGAAGCGCGTCATCCACAAGGCGGTCGCGACCGTAAATGTCTTCTCGAAACTGGACCAATCCTCTCTCATCCATCCAGGCGGTCCAATACATCAAGTGAACCGGCACACTTTTATCGAGTGAAACGAACTGCTCATTTTTCTTCTTCAAAAATTTCATGATTTTCTCTCGATCCCAACCGTAATTAATATGCAATAGAAACTCCGCGAGTTCAACAGGTTTCTCAATTCTTATGCATCCCGAACTGAAGTTCCGTTTGGTCTTGCGGAAAAGTTCGCGGGAGGGCGTGTCGTGAAGGTAGACGTCAAATTCGTTCGGTAAAAGGAATTTGATTTGACCGAGGGCGTTGGTGACTCCCGGATCCTGGCGGAACCGGTAGTTCATGGTTTTGGGGTCCACCGCCGACCAATCGACCGTTGCCGGATCAACGGAAAGCGCGTCCTCATCATAGCCGGTGTAGACTTTAAATTTGTGTTTGATCAGGTAATCGGGCTCTTCTCGAATGTGCTCCATAATATCTTGGCGGGCCAACTTCACGGGAACAGACCAAGTGGGATTAAAAACAACGGTGGTCACGCTGCTTGAAAAAACCGGCGTGTGCCGGGCTTGGCGGCCCACCACCACTTTCATGGAAAGCGCCGGTTCGCCATTTTGAATCACATCCAAGGAAAAGTTCGCGGCATTCACCAAGATATGGGGATCGCCCAATTCTTCCGGCAGCCAGCGGCAGCGCTCCAAATTAACTTCGAGTTGATGAACGCGTTCGTGGACGGGAACATTCATCGCGGCCAGCGTTCCCGCCCCCAACGCGCCGTCCGCGTCGAGACCATGTCTTTTTTGAAAACGTATTAAGGCCCTTTCGATTGCCGCGTTAAAAATTTCGCTTTCATTGGGAATCTGCTTCAAATCCCCTTCCATCGCGAGACGAGCTTGGAGAAGCGCCACGCGGGGATCATGGTCTCCTTTCTTGATTGCTTTGCCTTGGGGAATCGCTTCCCATCCTCCATCCCGATCAAGCGCGCGGTAACGGTCCAACGCGATCCGAAGGCGAGAATAATACGATTGCTTGGGATAAAGACCTTTCAACATTTCGCGAACATTGTTTTGTTCGCAGGCTTTTTCGAGAACGGCGGTGAGATCTGCAACCCGACGGTGACCACGCCACTCACTATCAATTTCATAGGGATCAACTCGCCCCGACAGTAAATGAGCGCCATAAGTTAAAAACGCGTCGGTCAGCAATAAATCCAAATTCACGGTTTTGGTAAGAGAAAGTTTTTTTCCCTGATGAGCGTCCTTGGTGATTTCCGCGCCCAGCATCGACAGCCGTTCCAAATGATATGCCGCCGGATCAAGCCCCTCCCGGTCCGCCTTTTGCAATGTTTTCAAAAGCTCAATGGCGGAGATGAGAACTCCTTTATCATCGGACCAAGCCAACCTAAATCCTCTGTTCTCATAAAAGTCGCAAACCCGCGGAAGGGAAAGGAGCGTTTCGTTTAAGACGGTAAATACCTCGGTCCGGTCCTCGAGAGGAAGCCTCTTTTTTAAGTCATTGGAGGCGCGAACGAGAAAAGGTTGGGCGGAAAATCCAGAAGATTGCAATAAGAAGAGGGAGAAGCAAACAAGAAAGAGCTTTCGCATGGAGAAATTATGCAGGATATGAAGCTATTTTACCACCCTTGACCCTATCGTATCGGATAGGTAAAAATATGACTTATCCGATATGAATCCGTTCCGTTGAGCGTTCAATCGTTGACAGGCTTCGAATGTTTTTATTTCATGCCTGCCCCTCCTAAATTACCAAGGAGACTGAAAAAAATGAAAAACCAAAAAGAAAAATATGTCACTCAAACTTCGTTTAATAAAGAAGTGAAGGGACTCCACAAGAAAATTGACCTGTCAGTTGACCGCCTAGATCAAAAGATTGACAAGGTCGCGCTTAGTCTCGTGAATACACAAGAAGATGTTCGACAAATTAAAGAGACCCTTAATACTAAAGTGGCCACGAAAGATGATGTTAAAACAATTATAAACACCATCGATGCGTTCGTTAGGAAAATGAATGGATTCGATCAAGAAGAAATGGTGCAAAGCCTTCACTTGCAAGAAGCCAGAGTGCAATTGGTTGATCACGAAAAACGCCTTACAATCCTAGAATCTCCGCGATAATCACTTTGCCACGTGCTTTTATTGACTTTATCGCTCGTTCCGTTGAGCGTTCAATCGTTCTCTATCTCGAAGCATTGAGTCCAGCATCAAAATCAACAGCCCAAGAAGGCTATATTTCCTTGGCGGATGCCGCCAAAGGAACTCCCTATTCCCAAGAGTACCTAAGCCTCCTGGCCCGCCGCGGCATTCTTCCCGCCATAAAATTCCAACGCAATTGGATGGTCACTGCCGAATCCGTTAAAAAATATTTTGCTGAGAACAAAAAATAATTTATTTCACCACCACCGCGCGCGTCGTTTCATTTCCCAAGATCAGCAGATACACTCCAGAAGCCACCGATTGATTTTTCACCTTCCCATCCCACGGAATTTCTTGATAGTCGGTGGTTGGTTCCAAATTCTTTTCGAACACTTTTTCTCCGCGTGAATTAACGATTCTCAGGGCCTCAGGTTTGGACAATGTATATTTGATTATCAGCTTCTCGCCGCGGGAGGGATTGAAGACGTTTTTGAATTTTCCAAATTTTGGGTCACTCGTCGGCCCTGAATTCGTGGATCCATCGCCAGGATTGGTTTCGCAACCTCCCTCACAATATTCATACGCTCCGATGTCCCAGCCCGCGTCTTGAGGGCGATAGGTGCCATTCCCGTCATGATTATAGGGAGAGCTGAGGCTGGCCCCCTTGTCTTGAGCCAATGATGAAGAAGTAAGCCGGTAATCATGAAGGGCAGCATCAACAAAAGCTGAAGAAGTGCCTTGCACATCAGTAGCCCCTATGGGGGGCGCACCGGCGTTGTTGTGAGTATTGTTGTAGTAATAGTTGTGATCTGCGACCACTCCACGGTGAGTTATAGAAACCGGGTATCCCGTGAACGCGCTGTCTTCCCATATGTTGTTCCTCACAAACCCATTGCTTCTTATGACGGCGTCGTTGGCAATCTGGGCCAATGTGATGTTGTGAAAAACATTGTTGTAAACGTATAAACCGTTCATCGTTGTTTCCGGAGTAAGTCCCCTCGTCCAAATCACGCCCGGCGAAGAAGAGTACTGGGACTGATCGGAAGACCAGAATATATTGCCGTAGATTTTGACATCACTGTTTGTGCTGCCGCCGAGGAAAGCAATATTGGCTGAACCGACGATGTCCACGAACTTATTGTACCGGAGTGTGACCCCCGAATTAACGCTATAGACGGCAAAATCCATTCCCTGTCCATGGGCCGCGGGATCCGCATGACCGCCGGTTCGTTCCACCCGATTGTGTTCAAAAAGGAGGCCCGGACTGCCATTGAAGCCGGCCACAACAACTCCATCTCTATTGACGTGATGAATCCAACAGTGGGCTACCTTAATGTCGCTACGGGGGACAAGCCCGTTTATATACAGGCCATTTTCAACTGAAGTCCCATAGGGGTTTGTTCCTGGAGAGCCGCTCCCCTTTATTTCGATGTGGGAGAGATGAACGTGGTCTCTGTTGGTTTCAATTTGCAAGACATTCCCCCCGACCACGGGGTTGGTGACACGAAACCCATGTCCGCTGTTATCAGAGCCAACTTGTCCGTCGACTTCAATATAGGCATTGGCGATATAGAGTTTCCCTAAAATTTCAGCTGGGCCTGTTCCATAGGACGTTTGCCAGCCCGTATCGGTCCCATGATCTGCGAGAATGGCCTTTTTTATAGAGATCCATTCCGTGCCGTTTTCCGCTTTCTGTACGGTCACATTTCCGTTGTACACATCTGTCGCCACGTAATAGGTATGTCCCCGAGTCCATAACACCGAAGCAAACAAGGTCCAGGCATTGGTCCAGTCGGACCCATCATTGTTACCACTGGCCCCCGCGCGAATGAAATGAAGGGTAGCAGGATCCGCGGCAGCGTGTAGGCCGCTGGAATATAAAAAGAAGATCACCAGCATCGCCACGCGACTTTTCACAACACTCATTTCACCACCACCACTTTCCTTTTGTGAATCTCATTGCCTTTCTTCAGTATGACGAGATAAGTGCCCGAAGCCACCATTTGACCTTGAGTGTTCCGACCATTCCAAATAGCTTGGTTGACCGTTCCCTCCGGGTAAACTCGAATGGAGATATCATCGGAGTTGGCATTTTCACTGTCGGTGGCGGAAAGAGTGGTAAAGGCATGGGTCCAATCGGCACCGGATCCATTTCCAGTGGCTCCTTGGCGAACATAATGGTTGGCCGCTTCTGCTGACGCGGAGAGTAGTAATAACGTACCTAAACAACAGATCGTTTTTACGGAATAAAAACTCATCCAAGACCCCCTTTCGACGTGGCTAATCAAGTCTAATGGAAAAAAATTGAATATAAAGGCCTTTATCTATGTGATTTTCCGTCGACCAGAAAGGGGGCTTTCCCATCCACC
Source organism: uncultured Elusimicrobia bacterium (assembly GCA_964547555.1). Lineage (GTDB taxonomy): Bacteria > Elusimicrobiota > Elusimicrobia > F11 > F11 > CAZJOE01. The sequence goes on from CAZJOE010000002.1 coordinate 6,654, forward strand.
TAGCCACTTAAAAACGATAAAAATACTTAGTATGTCGACATTTTATAGACATACTATGCTAATATAACGTCATGATTGAAAATATCAGGAAGGAAATAACCGGAGAGGAATTCGATTACCAAACGCTTCTCAATGCCCTCAAAGGGTACAAACAACCGCGAGATAAAATCACGGCCCTCCTCCGTCGGGGATCTATTGTACGGGTCAAAAAAGGAATTTATATTTTTGGGAAGCAATGGGCCCAGCGTCCTTTTTCAAGAGAGGTTTTATCCAACATGATTTTTGGACCCTCTTATATTTCCCTTGATTACGCGCTGCATTTTCATGGTCTCATACCAGAGCGATCCGAAGCAATGACCAGCGTTACCACGGCTCGTGCCAAAAGATTCTCGACACCCATCGGCCTTTTTATTTATCGAGGAATTCCGCTTCGCGCCTATCCCATAGGCGTCGATCAAATTGACACAGAAGGGAATCGTTCCTTTCTGATCGCTTCCCCAGAAAAAGCGTTGGCCGATAAAGTTTCTACCGATCATGGGACAGGACTTCGCAGTCAATCCGACATAAAAGACTATTTGCTTACCCATTTAAGAATGGACCCTGGTGGATTAAAAAAAATGAACCTTAAATTACTAAGCAACATCGCTACTCGATATAACTCTCACAAAATTCTCACTTTGTATCGGCTCATCGCTTCGATGGCCCTTGGGGAAAAATCATTATGAATGAAGTCATCACCCGCATGCTGAAAAAATACGATTGCAGGAGAGCCGAAGATTACACGCAAGCCTTAAGAGAAATTCTTCAAGAAGTGGCACTGCTTGGTTTATGGCGAGCTAAGTTTTTTGAAAAATCGGCTTTTTATGGCGGCACGGCATTAAGAATCCTGTACGACTTAGACCGCTTTTCAGAGGACCTCGATTTTTCTTTGCTTAAGCCTTCGCCTCAATTCGATTTAGCGCACTACATGGATGCATTGGAGCGAGAAATTCGATCCTTTGGTTTTGATGTAAGCGTGGCCAAAAAAGACAAAACCACCGAGGGCGCTATACAATCGGCCTTCTTAAAAGCCGACACGAAAAAACACCTGCTTCTTATTGAGTCAACGGAGGAAATAGCTCAACAAATTCCGTCAGGTCAAGTTCTGAAAATTAAAATTGAGGTGGACACAAATCCGCCCCTTGGATTTGAAACAGAAAATAAGTTTCTTTTGCGTCCGATTCCTTTCTCCGTTAAAACTTTCGCCCTCCCCGATCTTTTTTCCGGAAAAATGCATGCGGTGTTATGCCGCCGCTGGAAGAACCGAGTGAAAGGCCGCGATTGGTACGACTTGGTGTGGTATGCGGCGTACCATCCTCTCCTCCATTTAAGCCATTTGGAAAAAAGAATGATTCAAAGCGGCCACTTAAAACCCGATGAACATTTAACCCAGAAAAAGTTTTTCGCACTGGCCTCCCAAGCCATCGAAAATCTAAATATCGAACAAGCAAGAAGAGAAGTAGAACCGTTTGTGAAAAATCCCGATTCACTTATAATCTGGTCAAAGCCTTTCTTTCAGGATGTGGTGGGAAGGATCAAAATCAACACCTAACATCGCGGGTAAAAAAAGACAAGGGGGGGCGAATCTAGGTTTATCCATGAAATTTGGATTAACAAGTTCCAATTTTCATGGTATGCTAAGGTCATGGAAAGGGCCGCCCTACTGGAACAAATACGAACCGCATTTGAGGTTAATCCTGCCGTGGCACTCTTGGGTCCTAGGCAATGCGGGAAAACCACCTTGGCCAAACAAATAGTCGAGCTTTATAAAAAGTCTGGCACGCCCGTGTCTTATTTTGATCTTGAAAAAGACTCTCACCTATCGTTTTTACAGGATCCATTTTCGGCTTTATCAGATGAAAAAGGACTGGTGGTTATTGATGAAGTACAAAGGAAACCAGAACTTTTTCCCAGTCTGCGCGTCCTCATCGATGACCAAGATAGGAAAACACATTATCTTCTACTTGGCAGCGCCTCGCGGGATCTTATTCGGCAAAGTTCTGAATCCTTGGCAGGGCGAATGTCCATGATCGAAGTGACTCCTTTTGCGGCGACCGAAGTCTCCCCTAAAGAGCTTAAAAAATTGTGGTTAAGGGGCGGATTCCCCCCGGCTTTTTTAGCTAAGAATGATTTTTTGAGTAGGTCCTGGCGCGAAGAATATATTTCACTTCTCCTGGAAAGGGACATTCCCAATCTGGGATTTAAAATCGCTCCTCAGACCCTTCGGCGATTTTGGATGATGCTGTCACATTACCATGGACAAATTTTTAACGCCTCTGAGATTGGGAAATCAATGGGATTGTCTCATCACACCATCCGAGACTACTTGGATATTCTAAGCGGGACATTCGTAGTTCGACAACTTCTCCCATGGTTTGAGAATCTGGGTAAACGCCAAGTTAAATCACCCAAAATTTATTTTAGAGATTCCGGACTCTATCACACCATGATCGATGTCGATGAAATCCATTTGCACAACAACCCCAAAATAGGAGCTTCATGGGAAGGTTTTGCCCTTGAACAAATCATTCGGGCTGAGAAGGCCAAGCCGGAGAACGTTTACTTTTGGAGTACACACAATGAAGCGGAACTGGATCTTCTTATTATTAAGGGAACAAAAAAATTTGGTTATGAAATTAAATATACCGATTCACCCAAACTCACCAAATCCATGTCTATTTCAATGAAAGATTTACAATTGGAAGAGTTGACACTGGTATTTCCTGGAAATTCGCAGCGCTTCCAAATGGGACCCCATATCTCTGCCATCGGAATGGAAACTTTGATCACCATCCTAAAAGGAGCGATACCCCCTGCGCTGTGATCACTTCACCACCACCGTTCCGTTGACATGTTCGCGGCCCGCTTCGATTTGGTAGGAGATTTCTCCTTTATTGACACGCTTAGTTCGATTTTGTTTTATCCCGATCCCTCCTAAAATATTATAGGGAGACCAAACTGCCATGAAAGAATCCAGCCACACAAATTACGTCACACGAACTGAGCTTAAGGACGTCCTAAAAACACTCGCCACCAAAGATGATCTAAAAAACTTTGCGACCAAAGATGATTTTGCAAGACTGACATGGGCGGTAGAGAAAAATACCCATGATATAGAAGAAATTAAAGAAACTATTAACACCAAAATGGCGACAAAAGATGACGTCCGACTTATTATTAACACCATCGACGCCTTTACAAAAAAGGTATCCGTTTTTGATCAAGAAGAAATGGTGCAGAGTCTTCACTTGCAAGAAGCCAGGGTGCAATTGGCTGATCACGAAAAACGTCTGAATGTCCTGGAATCCCCTCGATAATTACTTCGCCACCACCACCGTTCCGTTGACATGTTCGCCGCCGGCTTCGATTTGGTAGATGTAAATGCCCCTGGAATGAAATTTATATTCACTACGATTGTAGTTAAAAAATACTACAATCGTGGTACATGGCAAGCCATCCCTCAGTTTTTAATTTTGAAAAGTCCAATCTGCGTAAGAAGCTTTTCCTCTACTTCTTTACGAACCCCGATCGCCGTCACTACCTGCGGGAAACTGCGGAACTTTTAAAAGTGGACCCCACAAATTTGTCGCGTGAATTGAGACGCCTACAAGCAGAAGGCGTTTTTCTCTCTGAAACAAGCGGACATCAAAAGTATTTTTTATTGAACAAAAACTTTCATCTCTATCATGAGTTGAAATCGGCAGTCCATAAAACAATCGGAGTGCCGGACGCCCTTAAAAGCGTTCTTATTAACATTCCTGGAATTAAACGAGCTTTTATTTACGGGTCTTTTGCCAAGGGAACAGAGAAAGGACTTTCAGACATTGATGTTTGCTTGATTATTAAGAAGTCCGAATTTTCAGATGAGATGGTTTTGAAAGGTTTCAATCGGTTGGAAGGTGAGCTTGGCCGAGAAATTTCTTACCTTTTTTTCACCGAAACAGAGTGGGAACAGAAACAAAAGAAAAAAGAGAGTTTTATCCTTGGAATCCTAAAAGGAAAGCGAATAGAACTTATAAATGAAAGAAATTGATTTCAAAGACTTAATCCAACCGGTTCTTGTTTATTGACATGTTTCCCATGTTTTTATTTCATGCACGCCCCTCCTAAATTACCAAGGAGACCAGAAAAAATGAAAAACCAAAAAGAAAAAAATGTTACTCAAGTTTCGTTTAACAAGGAGGTAAAGGGCCTTCACGAGAAGATTGATAAAGTTGCTCTTGGACTCGTCAATACCCAAGAGGATGTTCGGCAGATTCAAGAAACTCTTGACACCAAAGTTGCAACGAAAGGGGACATTAAAATAGTTTTGGACACCATGGATGCCTTCATTAAAAAAATGGCCGGTTTTGACCAAGAAGAAATGGTGCAAAGTCTTCACTTGCAAGAAGCCAGAGTGCAATTGGTTGATCACGAAAAACGCCTCACTATCTTGGAATCTCCCCGCTAATTACTTCGCCACCACGACCGTTCCGTTGACGTGTTCGCCGCCGGCTTCGATTTGGTAGATGTAGATTCCACCTGGCACGATGGTCCCGCTTTCTGATTTTCCGTCCCACATTAAACTGGATGCTGGATCCGGACCCGGTTGAAGGGTTGCGATCTTGGCGCCGGTGATGTCGAAGACCTCTCCTGTTAATGTTTTGCCGCTTAAGTTCCCCTCACCGAATTGGAAGATCACCACGTCATTGGCGCCATCCCCGTTCGGCGTAAAGATGCGAGGATAGACTTGGACCAAGGAAGCGTCGCCCAATTGCGTGGCCTGACGGATTTGGAAGTATCCCAACCGAGAGGTTATAAAGGTCATTGTTTGGTTTGTGGTGTCAACGGTCCCTCCCAACTTCACCCACGTCGCGCCATTGTTCCAGAAGAGAGATAATTTTTTGTTCGCTTCGGCCGCCGACACCGCTTTAATTCCCACGCCCGAAGGCGAGGCCGCGGCAGAACCTTGAATGACTTGCCCCGCTTGGACCTCATATCCCAAATAAACTTGCGCATCGGCTTCACTGAATCTCATATTGGAATTTGCTTGAAGGTCGGCGGATTTATAAGGAAGGAACCGGACCGACTTCACCACGCGATTGTTCGAATAATGAAGAACAATTTCTTGGCCCTTTAGATAATGAGAGCTTCCGCCATAAACTCCATTGGCGGCGCGCAACTCGGCGGCCATCGGAAGCGTGTATTCCATCCGGCTCACATTGTCGTCGGCCACCACGATCATCTTGAGGTCCGACGCGCGCAACACGGCGGAGGTGGCGGATTGATTTCCATTCGTGTCGACAGCGCGCACCGCCACATATTCGGATGGACTTAAAGTGAGGCTTACTGTCGCCGTGGTGGCCGAAGAAACCGCGCCCACCCAATTGGACGTCGGCATCATGTAGGAATTGTAAACCTGAACGACATATCCAACCAAATCACTAACGGTCGAGCCGTCTACATTCATGACCACAGGGTCCCACTCCAATGTGACAGAGACCGAGTTGGTGACCGCCGAATTAACGATCGCGTAAAATCCGCTTACTTGCGCCGGGGCCACGGTGTCCAACGTTCCCGTCGTGGTGGTGGTTATCGTCGCGTTATAAACGGTCGGGATATTGTCACCGTTTCTGGCGCGGACATGCAGGAAATATTGACGACCGGGAATCAGGTTCGTGAGAGTGACCGTGGAGGTCGCCGATTGAATAAGGGTCGCCGACGCGAATCCGGAATTCTGAGCGTATTCGATGTCATAAGCGGTCGTTCCTTGATTTCCACTCTCATCCCAATCCAACACAATGGTGTCGGAAGACACACTGAGAACGGTCGTCGCTCCGGGAGGATTGGCCAAGGTATATCTCGCCGTGCTGGTTGAATCCGTGACGCCACCGGCATTGAAGGCTTGCACGACACCCGAGACCGATTGATTTGGTAACAGTCCCGTTTGTAGATAAGAGGTGGCGCTGTCCGACAAATCTCCGGAAATATTCACAGCATTCGCGAAGAATCTAAATCCGGCGACACTCGGGGGAGTTACTTGTGTCCAACTCCAATTAATGGAAGTCGTGCTGTTCGCGATCGTATGAACTTGCGCAATAATCGGAGCATTGGGAGCCGTCAAGTTGCTAAAGGCTTGCACAATCGCTGTCGCGCTGGTTAACGCCACACCCAAATGGCTCGGGGCCCCACGGTCCACTGTGATCATTTGATAATAATAGGTCACGCCATTTTCCAGCCCGCCGTCCACGTAATTGTTCACTGTTTGAGTCGTGAACTCGACATGCAGGGTCATTGATGAGGCGGAGAATGAAGACCGGAACATTTGATATTTCAAGAAATCAGCATTGGAGGGAGTCACCCAGACCAACGAAATTTGATTCGCCGTCGGCACCGGCGTTAAATTGGTCACGGCGAGAGGCACCGCGTCATAGGGAATGGCCATGGCCTGATTTCCAGGCGTGGCGGCTCTCACGTCGATGGGGGACAAATTATTGCTCGAGTCCAAACTTCTAATTGCGTAATAATACGTGACCCCGTAATCGGCCATTAATGTTTGGAATGTTTGGAGCACGCCCGGATTGGACGGAGCGGGAACGCCGCTCATCGTAAAGGATTGGTTCCACCAATTGGTGGTGTTGGCGGCCAAATCATCCACGCTCACAGTGGCGTACCTAATAATATAGGAGGAAACAGGAATTCCGAATTCAGCGCCCTGATCACTGTCAGGAGCCGTCCACGCCAACTCCACTTGTCCCTCGACCGCCGTGGACGAAACCACCAAATTGGAAACCTGCACCGGCGGATAAACATCGTTCAACACCGCAGAGGCGGTGCTGGAAGAAAAGCCCGACCAGCGGTTCACATCATCCATGGAGTTCAATCTGAAATAATAAGTCGTTCCAAACAAAACATTGACAATGCTGGTGCTCACCAAAGTGCCCGGCGTTACACCGCTGGTGGAGATAGAAATTTGCGCTGTTGCCGTCGACCAGAACGCTGGATTGGTGGATTGCGCGATCTGCGTGGTGTAATGAATTCGATATTGTCCCACCAAGGGTGAGCCTGTCGAACCATCGTCGGCAGGAGCCGACCATGTCAATCGAATTTCGCGAGGCGTCGCCGTTCCTGCGGCCGTTAGATCAGCAACAACAGCCGGAGGGCTGAAATCCCAATTGATGTTGTTGCCGCGATTGATTGAATTGCTGGCGATGATTTGAGCGCCGCCGCTGGCATCATTGTCTTGTACATCAACGAAGCTGACGATGTGGTTCGCGGTCGAGTGGAGATAAACGTTTTGAGTTGGTGTCGTGGACCGCAGCACAACATAACGGGCGGCCGTTCCTTGAAGGTTCAAGGTACCGGTCACTGTTGTTGTCATTCCCCCCATGAAGTAAAGCGTCGCGGCGTTGCTGAGGGAAGCGGTATCCACCGTCAGATTAACCGTGGTGAACGAGCTGACGAAGGTCAGCCCATTCGAAGAAGTGTTCACGGAATAAATTGAGTTGAAGGGCGCGCTGGAAGCCGACACGCGTTGGCCCATCGAACCGTCAAAGGTGATCGTGCTGGTGAAGGCCCGCAATGTTCCCGTCGAACCGCTCGCCAAGAAATCTCCGCCGACGCGAACACCAGTGGACGTTCCCAAATCAAGAACCGAGGACGCGCTGTTAAATCTCACATTTCCGTCGATATCCAGATTTCCTGACCCAACCAAAACTTCTCCTCGCATAGTGTTGGTCGAACCCCCGATGGAAAGCGCTTTCACGCTTAAATCATATCCGGCCAAATCAAGCGCGGCGCGCGTGGATGTTCCGAGACTGTACACCGTCATTGTCGAGGCCACGACATCGCCTCCCAATGTAAAGATCGATTCAACCACCGGCCCAGAAGATTGGAGAACCAACGATGGATAACCGTTGTACGAGGGAAGAGTCGGCGTGGTGCCGCTTGAAATCCAAGTGATGGTGGTAACGTTAATGCCACTTCCGCCGGTGATATTGATCGCACTCACGCGATCGTTGAAAATTCTGATCTCAGGGCCTGACACCGTTCCTCCCTGGAACGAAACAGTTCCGCGCACATCGGTCACGGAAGTAAGCGAAGTGTTGACCGCGGGCGGAGCGAGCTTCACATGATAGAACGCGTTTGAACCTTGGAACCCATCCACAACCGTTCCGTTTCCGATGATATCCACCACTGAAGTTCCGGCGTTGAAACTCCCATTATTAATGAAAGCGCCCACCACTTGAACGGTTGAGGAGCCGGCGTCAAATGTTCCCGACATGATGGTCAGTCTATTATTGACCAGGACGTTTTGATTGAGCGTCCACGAATCCGCCGCGTTATTGAAAGCCAGGTTGTAATAGGTGGGACCTGCGGTGAGGCCGGTGAAGTTGGCGCCGCCGACACCCGCGTAGGTCACCGTTCCTGAATCAACATCCCACACAGCGTTCGGTAGCGTCAGCACCTCTGTGCTAGAGAGGACCAAGTTTCCGAGAGAACTCACCGCCCCTGTTACCGTAAATGTGGCGCCCTGAACTGTGAGCGTTGAACCCGACAGCAATGAAATAGCTGTAATTATTGAAGTGGACGTTAAGACCGGTTGATTCGTGACAGGAGGTATCACCACCGAATCCACCGGTGTCGGCACATAAGACAAGCTCCAGTTTCCAGGATTTCCCCAATCCGTATCTTGCGTTCCCGTCCAGGTCAAAGCTCCGACCGCTTGGGTCACTGTGCTGCCGAGATTTAAATAATTGGTATCGATGCCGCTGTGATTCACGGCTTTGACTCGTCCATAATAGGTGGACCCTGGACTTAAATTAATAAACCCAGCACTCAGATCCCAGGTCCCAGAACTGAGTGTCGTTCCACTCCCAAACCCGCTCACGGTGGAAAGTTGGACTGTGTACCGAGTTTCCGGATTGGGATTGCCGTTGGCCATCCATTGTACGGTAATGGACGTAAAGTGAACGGCGGTCCACGTCGACACCGCGGTGGCCGGTTGAAGAGCCAGCGTGGCGGTTGTCACATTGGTGGACCAAGAACTGGTGGAACCGTTTATGACGGAACTGACTTGCCCGTAGTAGGTGGTGTTAATTTGGAGCGCAGGAATCGATGCCGTCGCTGACGTCAAAACTGTTTCGGAACTGGTGATCACGCCTGTAAAGTCGGAAGCGGTCGACACGCGGAAAATATACGTGTCTCCCGAGGGTGAAGTGGCCGACCAGTTGGCCGTCAAAGAAGAGGGTGTGGCCGTGGTGAATGCCAAGTTGGCAGGAATTGGAATTCGGATTGTTTTCGTGCTTCCCAAATCCACATACGATGTTTCGATTCCGGTGTGGTTGACAGCTTTCACTTGCGCATAATAGGTGCTGTCCGATTCAAGCCCCGTGAAAGTGGCATTCACCGCATAGGTTGTCGAACTCATCGTGGTTCCGCTGCCGAAGCCGCTCACCGTGGAGAGTTCCATCACGTAACGAGTCACGTTGATCGGATTAAAATTCCGGCTCCACTGGACCGTCAAAGAAGAAATGCTGACCATCGGCCACGTGACACCCGCCACCGCAGGATCGTTGGCCAACGTGGCCGTCGCGAGTGTGACGGACCAAGGGCTCAGGATTCCGCTGATATCCGAATTAACGCGGGCGTAATAAGTGGTGTTGAAAGACAATCCTGCTATATCAGCGTTCAGAAGCACGGTTCCCGAACTATCCAAAATCGGATTAAAGTCGGAAGACGTGCTGATTTCAAAATTATAACTGTCGACTGGTGGAACCGCGGCATCCCACGCTCCCGTCACAAACGACAAACCGACCGCAGGAATACGGAAATTGGTCGGAGCATTCACTGCAAAGATCCAATTGTCGTTGCCTCCCTGATCCGTCGACGTGGCTCCGGCGTAAATGACGATACCGGGATTCGCGTTTGACGAACTGACCTGTACATAGCTAACAGTGTTGGTACTGGTGTTATTCAAGAACCATTGCGTGGCAGTGTCGGTCGATTTCAACGTGACGGGGAAACTCGAGGTTCCGTTGACGGTGAACGTCGAAATCGTAAACGTCGATTGCCCGGCAAAGTAAATCGTTGCAGCAGAGCTTAATCCTGCAGTGTTAACAGATAGCTGTGCAGTGGTAAACGAGCTGACAAATGTCAGCCCACCCGAGGAAGTGTTGGAGGAAACAATGTTTTCTACAGACTGCCCCAACAATGCGGCCGACTGGGCGCTGGATGAAGAGAACGTGATGGTTCCAGTTCCCTTAGTCCATATGGGAGTTCCGCCAGAAGAACTACCCACCGTTAAATTCCCCCCGATGATGAGATTCGGATTACTAACGGAGTTATCGAGAGTGTAGGTGACTCCAAAGTACGCGATCACTTCGACATTCTTAGTAAATCGGTAGGTACCAGCGCTTAACGCCGTGGTGGCTGGAATCGCGTTGGTTGTATTCCCAAACCGGACAATCGTTGAATCATAGGTAGCAGGAATGATGTTCCCAGGATGGTTATAGTTAAACACTAGATAATACGTATCGATAATTCCGTCCTGTTGAGAAATTCCGGCACCCTCAAACTGCAATGACGTCCCAGTAACACGCCCTGTTGGGGTGACTTTTAAATCGGTCGTGACGTTCATAAATGTACTGATCGTTGCCGTCCCTGACACCACAAGATATTGGACCCTGGGAGTTGAGCCGGTCATGTTGATCGTGATGGATCCTGTCACGCGCAAACTATATAAATCATCGGCAACCGCACTTGCTCGGAAGGTTTTATTAGAACCCTGCAGGATCACCTGCGAGGTGTTGTCGTTAAGTTGTGCCGTATTGAAAAAGTCGAAATTCCCACTCACCGTCCAGGTCGAAGCGCCCATGTCGACGCGCGCATTTGCCAGCGTCGCATTATTCGAAACCCAAATATCGCGATCTTGAATATCGTTATTAAACGCGCTGGTTCCGACCAATGCCAAATTGCTGCTCACATAAAGGTTATACCCGGATGGAGTGAGCGTGCTGGTGCCCGTTAAATAAATTGAATGGAATTGTTTTCCAACATTGGTGCCGCCCGAGATTAAGTATTGATAACCGGTCGTTCCACTAAATGTGACGGTCGATTGCGCCGCATTGAACCAGCCAGTCGTGTTGTCCCAGTTTCCGCCCACCAGAATTTGTTCTGTGCCTTGCGCCGTGAGCGTGCCAGCGTTCACAACATAGGTTGAGACCGTGATGTTCTGATTATTCAGGTTTAGATGACCCCCAGCTTGGAGAGTCAAACTGTTAATGGTCGGCGCCACATTTAACGCTGCGGGTTGAGTTCCGGCATTGGGAATGAACACATCATCTCCTGGGACCGGAGCCCGGTTCAAATCCCAGTTGGCCGCGGTTGTCCACAAACCATCTCCAGCGGAACCGTCCCAAACGATCGCGCCGGGGTTGACCACAAAATTCCAGTTGTAGTTCTCTCCGCCATTGACCGAATTGTAAGCGTCGATTGCAACTCCCGCCGAAGCGCTGGAGTAACTGACGTCCACATAACTGACCGTATTGGTGCTGGTGTTGTTTAAGTTCCAATGCACGGTCGGAGAAGTGCTTCTTAAAACAACAGGGAAAGAGGAAGTTCCGTTAACGGTAAATGTCGAGATGGTAAAGGTAGACCCACCGGCAAAGTAGACCGTGGCGGCTGAGCCTAATCCCGCGGTATTCACTGAAAGTTGTGCTGTGGTGAAGGAACTCACAAACGTCAACCCGCCGGAAGATGTGTTGGAAGAAATTATGTTTTCAAGAGAGGCCCCAACTACATTAACTCTTTGAGCCGTGGTTGAAGAAAAGGTGATGGTTCCAGTTCCTTTGGTCCACTGAACGAATCCGCCATTATTAACAAAGGTTAGAGTTCCCCCTATGACAATATTTGGGTTATTGACCGAATTGTCAAAAATGAACGTCGGGTCATTGCTATCGGCTTCAATTTGAAGAGTATTGGAGAAAATATAGGTTCCTGCGCTGGGACGAAACGTCCTTATGCCCGCATTAAAAGGGTTCCCCATTCTGACCAAGCGACTGCTGTAGGTGGCTGGAGCAACGTTACCGAGCATGTTTGTAGAAAATAACAATATGTCCGTATCGAGGATTCCATTTTGTTCGGAAAGACCAAAGGGATTCAGAAGCCCACTCCCGGTCATTCTTGCATTTGGTTTAACTTGTAAATCAACGGCAACACGCAATGAACCGAGACTGCTTACGGAATAGGTTCCATAGATGATGGCATAGCTCGCATCATGGGAAACCGTCGTATTAACGTTCCCTTCCACGACAAATGTATAGAGATCGTTGTTGCTGGTTCCTATCAATGTCTTATTATTTCCCGTCATGGTGAGAACGGAAGTATTGGGATTAAAAATGCTCACGCTTCCAAAGCTCAGATTCCCCGC
>CAZJOE010000003.1:0-15633 GCA_964547555.1 uncultured Elusimicrobia bacterium
ATGGACCTCAAATCTTGTTCTTTTGCTCCTTACCTATTCGCTGGGAGGTGATAGGCCGGCGTTACTCAGAGGACTGATTCGGGCATTTACTTGCGGTGTCTTGATCGTAAACGAAGCAAAACGACCGGAAGATGGTGATGGCATTCTTAACGAAGCATTTATTACCAATATCAAACCGGCGCTGGTGGACAAAGCGGGGCGAGGCCCCCAAGCCATCGGAGCCGGTATCGAGTCTCAAAATGGAGAGACGGGAGAATTGGAAATAAACAACATCCGCTATGTCAACGGCGCAGGACAATCACCCGCCTTCTACCAACGACAAGGTCCCCATGGCCTTGTAGAAAGTTTCATTCCCCGTCTTCAAAAATTGTCCAGGCAATTGGAAGAGAAAGGAAATATTTCCAACCGGACACACGTCGCGATGCACGTCCGCCTCGCCACCGAGGACGGAGCACAAACTGAAGAAAACGCCCAGCCCTTTCTAGTCGGAAAAGACCGGCGCATCAATCACATTGCTTTCCAAAAGGGAGCGGCGACACTCAATCAAAATATTCGTTATGAAGGAATGGGCGGCGCAAATGGCGATTTTGTCAAAGGAAAAATATCGGGGAAAGACGGACTAGAGGCTCCCATGTTTTCGCATGTCCAACTGGGGTCCTATTATTCCAAACGCTACAACGTCAAATTTGGCACAAATGATTCTGAACGAGCCGCTTTCAAACTTTACTCTTTAAGAACTCAAGGCGTGTTCTTGGATTCCTTGCAGTTGGCTTATGATCGTGAATTTTTACAAGACATCAATGATGATAGACCTGCGGATGATCTTTTTGGTGTATGGTCCGAAAAAATGGAAACGCTTTTTCTTAAAGAATGGAAAGCCCATTACGAGGGCACGCCTTCATCATTGTCTGAAATAACGAAAGGGAAAAAGCGGGATATATTCGTTGATCAGATGATAACGATGCTTCGCGCGCAAACTCGATGGGAGAAAGAGGATCCCGTTAGGCTGAGAAATTTCGCAGATTCAGCTTTGACGTTCTTTACTGATAACGATCTTATGCGCGCCGCTCAAATATTCATGGACGAGGTAAGCGACGACAGCACTTTTGGTTTTTCTTTTTATTGCACGATTGAACCCCTCGTCGATATCTATATTTGTCGCGAACAACCAATGGCCATCGTGCGCAACCTTACGACAAAATCAGCGTACGGAGGATCCGTTGTCGACGTTGTGGCGGCGGCCGTCCAACGCCGCGCCGCCAAAACGGACAAACTCGATCAGATCTCGCTAGAACCAGAGAAACACCGCAAGCCGGACGGTTCTACCGGTGGCGGAGAAATCGCACGTTACGATGGGAAGACCGGATCACTGCAAATTTACTCTTTATTGAATCAAAAGTTTTTGAGCGAAGCAGATATAGCCCTACGCTTGGAACAACCATTTGAAGAGGACCTGGTTCATATCGATCCTTCGGGAGATGATGTGGGAGACGACATTCATGTGGCCGGCCCTGTGACGTCTCGTATTCAGCAAAGCTTCCGCCGCCGAGGATTGATTGAAACCAACAACCAAAAATCGAAACAAGCTTTTTTCAAGGCGCTCGATTTTTCCGCGAAAAATCTGGAAAGAATCGGCAAAGCTGTGATCAGGGAAGGCATTGACACGCCCGTCCAACATCGTGCCGCTGATCTGTTTATCGTGGTGGCCAACGACGAAGCCATGGCGGCTGCCCAGTTTTTTGGCGAACTCATGCGGAACTCATTTCGGCTGATGAATATCGAAATTGTCTATGCCAACCAATATATTCACGATCTAGAAAGGTATCCGCTTCATAAAAACACAGCGGCCATGGTCATTGATAATGGCAATTCCTTCCCGGTGGTTCGCAGCGTGGAAGATTGGAACCGCGTGGTTGAAAGCAACACCCGGCGCCGGGAAGAAGTCAGATTGAATCCGCCAAAGGATGAACTTGAGATTCTCACCAACGAACGAACGGAAGCGACGTGGAAAATGCTGGATATGTTCTACAACCGCGAGCTCATCAATATTTTCATTATGTCGCCTCAAATGCGCAGCGACTCAAGCCGGGCCGTTGACAAAGAACACGGACATGTTTTTAACACGTTTTATTCTCCGAAGATTGACGGTTCCGTGGGTTTGATCTGGTCCCAACTCATCACCTGTATAGAACTACACCATTCGCTGGTGTCGCAAATGCGGGCCGCCTATCCGGAAGGAGCTCCCCTGGGGATGGTTCTATCGGAAAAAGACATCCGCACCCAAGACCTGGCCTATTTGAAAATGATAAAGGAAAAAATCAATTTCATCGTGGGGGCCATGGTCCGCATAAACGGGGAAAAAGTTCTATTACCTAACGCCAAAGAATTCGAGTCTCTTTCCAATTTGGCCAAATCATTGGTCCCTTACTTTTCCGAACAAGCCAGAGCTACCACAATAGCTTCAATTTATCTTTGGACCACCGTTGCTTTGACAGGTGGAGTGTTTTCCTGGATCGCGATGCTGACCTCCTGGTTCATGGGAAACGATCTTTGGTCAACCATTAAAATCGGATTTGTTTTCCGTTTGGGCGATGCGGCGCTTTATCAATGGTTCAAATGGGGAACCGTTCAATTCCTTCGTTGGAGAGAGGGACGACCTGCCTTACACCGGGATACAAATCCTGCCGTTGTTTTCACCGATGATTTATGGGCCTGGTTTTACCGGTCGTATTTTTCAAGCCGGTTCGGATTGGCCAAAAAGCATATTGAGCCGGGGTCGATTCAAGCGGCAGAACAGTCGTACACGCTTGAACGCCGCCATGGAAAGGATGTTCGGCGGGGACTCATTACGATTATGAGCGTTCCTCATGGCGTAAAAGAGAGCGTTTTTATCACGCGGGCTAAAACATCCGCCCACAAGATGAAAAAACTACTTGGAAGCTTTCAAAGTATTTGGAATTCCGGTCCATTACGAGTGGCGGTGTCTGACGCAGATGATGTTCGGGAAATGGGATTTGAACTGGAAGCATCATTGGGAAATAACGATAATCACGGCGCCGTTAAAGGCAACTTCGACAACGTTGATGACGGAAGCCGACTTGCATACTTGAAAACCAACGCCATTGCCCGGTTGCTCGGCACATCGGTTCTCATGTGGCAGATTACGAAACCACTCTCTCAAACCAAAGTCGGCATTCCTGGAACACCCTTTCAATACAACCTAGGATGGGATTATCGAAGCACCTTGAATTCGGTATTCCCCACCACGCAGGCGCCGATGAGCCCTCCACCGTTATTGGACAATTCGAAAAAAGTATCGAAACTACGACTGGCGCTCCTTAAAACTCCGGTTGCAGAAACACCCACGCACTCGCTCAATGGCAATGGCCAATCCCATGAAGAGGATCCCCCCAACGATGGTCAAGTCAGCAAAACACCTGACACTGATTTTTCAATTCCATTACCAGCTAACATGCAGCGGTCAAAACCATATAAATGGGCTCGCAATCTTTTCTTGCTCGTGATATTGCTTGTGATTATTATGACGCCCATCGGGAGAATTCCAGAATTAAGCAAGAAGCCGCAACAAAAACTCGATTCAAATCCCCCCTCATGGATTTGGATGAGCGGCGGAGCCATTGGAGTAGTCCTGGGTTCATGGTTGTTGATAAAGAATTATGCGCCCCGAACAAAAAAAGCCGAAGCCTCTGTCACCGAAAAAGAAGTGCCAAATTTAAATCCTCCGCCAAGGGAAAATGACGCACCTGATGAAAAAGTGGCCTCATCTTCACCGGTAAAAACTGGTAGGTCTTGGGTGTGGAAAACCGCCCTGTCTGTTGTTGTACTTGGAGTTGCCGTCACACTTTATGGCATAGACCTGCAATTCAAAATTGAACCCATGATCTCGTATTCAATGGGAGCTATTGCGGGGCTTATTTTATTTCTGCTTGGACGCAAGTTTATATGGAGAAAATCCTCAAAAACCAACAATAAGTTGGAAGAGGTTAGAAACGCTAAAGTATTGGAAAATCTAGCCGCAATCATTGCGCAGTCCAAAGTCAAAAAACCAGAAGAACCTGTAAAGAGACCAGCGAACAGTAAATCTTCCTTTAGGAAATATGCCGGCTGGGTAATTAAAGGCAGTGCTCTTTTATTGACTGGAATCATAGCTACCTATGGAAGTTACCGCGGCGTGAAAATGTTGAAAGATCGAATGGCCACAACAGAATCTCCCGCTCCCGCGGCGCTGGAACGCATCATCATTCCCATTGTTTCACCGCCATTGGATACGACCCGATCTCCCGCCGAACAAATCGTCATGCTAAAAAACCAAATCAAAGAGTTGGAGACGATGAAGCAACAAATATTGGGGGACCGGCCGGAGCGGTTCAGAAAGATGGAGCAAGACTTGGTTCAGAAATCAAGCCAGCTTCAACCTTTAAAGGCCTCCATCGAGAACAACCAAAAATTATTGGAAGGCGCTTTGCTCCGCGAACAAGTTCAAGATTTGCGGGATACGTTGGCGGGGTTGGAAAAAATAGCTCCGCTGACGGAACGGGACATCACGGAGAACACCAATGCTGTTAACAATACCATTGAATGGCGGAACAGTCAGATCGAAAAAAATGATTCTTACTCCACGCTTTTAAAAGGCTTGGGTGCTGCCAATCAAATCGGACCGGACATGTTTATCCCGAAAGATTCTCAAAAGTTTATTCCTCTCACGCTTGAAAATATCAAGCTGGTGAAATCGCTCGGTGAATATTCTCAAGCCGAGTTGAAGGAACATGGCGCGACCTTTGAAGAAGGCGACCGGGACGGACGATGGATCAAGATTCCTTTCCATAACGGGCTCCCGAACCAATTCGCCCGTGTGCCCGCCAGAAAAACGCTGGTTCTCCCATTGACGGAAAGAAACCGAAAATACTTTTATCTCGTTGAACTGGGAATTCAAGGCTGGCCGCGTTACGCGATCGAACGCCGCGAAGACGTGGCCAAATTGCCAATTGTTCGAAGCCAACATGAACAAGCGGTGGCGCGCTCCAAAGGCATTCCTTCTTCGCTCGTGCCCGGTCGTTCAACCACTTTGATTCAACAGGACATTCAACGACAACAAGCGGAACTCCGAACGCTGGAAGCAGAGATGGAAAATTTGACCAAAGAAAAAGCGGTCATACTTCCTCCCCCTGGATCTGCCGCGGACCAAAACGTTAAAGAGATCGATGAACAAATCAAAGAATTAAAAAAACAGATTCAAAGCCTTGAAGGGCGCCGAGTGGACCTCTATGCGCCCACCATCAATAAAATGTTGGCTCGTTCCGCTATCAGCTATGAACTCAACTCTTTGGATGGAGAAGCTCGCGGCTGGAGAGTGGACACCAATAAATTCGTGGCGCAGTTGCCGCCTCCTCAACAGTCGGCGAATGTGGCCCTCTTCAATATCGGTGAAGATCCCCGCATGATTCAAGAGGACCTCACAGAATTACGAGGTGTCATGGCTCGTGAGAATTTAGAAATTATCGTGGGCTTGCACGGATCGGATGAAACCAAGAAAGAATTGAAGGCGAAGGTCCAATTGATGGCAGCGGGAAGAAAGAACCTGGCGTTTGTGGATCCTGCGTCGATCCCGAAAAATCCGAATGGGGGCGTCAATGTGCGCGCAGTTCTACAAGTCGCCTATCGAACCAACTCACGGAATCTTGTTGGAACAGGAAAGATTGTGAACGGAACGTACGACACCGCCTATTCCATATTCTTCACGCGGCGGCCAAGTTTCTTCACAGTGGATAATGAATTAGCAGAGATCTTGACGGTGTTATTAGGAGACGCAGAAGGCCGTCTGGCTTTCATACCAGGACACCTAGACAATATTATGAACGTCTTCTTACTACCGAAAAAACAGGCTTAATTGGTTCCTCCCCAAGTCTTACATTGGGGAGGATAGGTGGGGTATAGATGGGGTTTCCTTTTTGTGCAGTAAAGTTGCTGTTCGAGGTAGCGGTTCACGGCATTAAAAGGAAAAACCCATTAATACCCCTCCTAGCCTCCCCACTGAAATACGTGAGGAGGAATTAGACGGGCTCGAAAGAAACGATCGGGGGTTGGCGGTGGACTGGGTTTTTGGTGATGAGGGATTTCTTTTTCCAGTAGCGGTCGTTGCGGGTGGGATGGTCTCTGTTGAAATGGAGGCCGCGGCTTTCTTGGCGGGCCATGGCGGAGCGAATCACCATTTCACCGACCAACGCTAAATTTCTCAGCTCTAGAAGTTCCGCGGTCACGCGAAAGTCCCAGTAATACTCCTGAATTTCCTGATGTAAAAGTTCGATTCTGCGCAGGGCCCGCGCCAATCTTTTATCGGTCCGTTCAATTCCCACGTAGTTCCACATCACGCGGCGAATCTCATCCCAGTTCTGCGAGATCACGACTTGTTCATCGGGATCACGCGCTTCTCCTGGGTTCCACGAAGGAATTTTAATCGGAAGCAAAGGTTTTTCCGCCGCTATCAACGCATGTTCAGCAGCACGGTGGGCGAACACAACACATTCCAAAAGCGAATTGGATGCCAAACGGTTCGCGCCATGAAGCCCGGTGCTGGCCACTTCACCGACGGCAAATAACCGCGGCAAATCAGTTTCTCCCCATTCATTCACACTCACGCCGCCACAAAAATAATGGGCGGCAGGCACAACCGGAATGGGATCTTTCGTGATATCGATTCCGAACTCCCGGCACTTTTTATAGATCACGGGAAACCGTCGTTTTAAAAATTTGGCCGGACGATGTGAAATATCCAGATGAACGGAACTCTCTCCGCTTTTCTTAAGCTCTTTGTCGATCGCGCGCGCCACCACGTCGCGAGGGGCCAATTCTTTCCTCGGATGATAGTGGCGCATAAACTCTTGGCCAGACCTCAACTTCAACTTACCACCTTCTCCTCGAACGGCCTCACTGATTAAAAAAGATTTCGCATAAGGATGATAAAGACAGGTCGGGTGAAACTGGACAAATTCCAAATTGCTAAGCGCCACACCGGCCCGAAACGCCATGGCCATTCCATCTCCGGTTGCAACGTCAGGGTTGGAGGTATAAAGATACGTTTTACCGGCGCCGCCCGTTGCCAAAATGGTTGCCTTGGCCAAATAGGTTTGCACTTCTTTGGTTTTGCGGTTCAGCACATACGCGCCCACGCAACCATTCACGGAACCCAATTCATAATGGCGGCTGGAAAGAAGATCGACAGCAAAATGGTTTTCCAACACTTGAATACGCCGGCTGGACCGAACGCGCTCAATTAAAGCCTTATGAATCGCGTGCCCCGTGCGATCGGCCGCGTGCAGAATCCGGCGATGGGAATGGCCTCCTTCAAGTCCTAAATCAAACGCTTCGGGTTCGTCACCGGAGCGTTCTCTTAAAGAAAACTTAACTCCCATCGAAATGAGTTCCCGAACCAGCGCGGGGCCTTCCGTGACCACGAGGCGGACCGCTTTTTTATTGCAGAGACCGGCTCCCGCGACTTCCGTGTCCTTGATGTGGCTTTCAAAAGAATCCTCTTCATGGGTCACCGCGGAAATCCCGCCTTGAGCGTATTCAGTGGCGCCGTCTTCGATTTTTCCTTTGGAAAGAAGGACCACGCGACCATGGGGTTCCAGCTTAAGCGCGGTTAAAAGACCGGCCAACCCGGTTCCAATAATAAGGAAATCACAATTGATAGGAGCTGCGTTTTTCATATTTTTTCGTCTCGTCATTCCCGCGAAGGCGGGAATCCAGGTTGTAAACCTTCTTCAAAGAATTGTTTAAGACCTGGATTCCCGCCTTCGCGGGAATGACGGCCTAAGCCTTTCTGAGATTGGTGAGGTCTTGGAAAATAACTCCCGCGCCCAAGATCACGCGCGTGTCGCTTCGGATTAAAAATGTGCTGTACCCAATAAGAAACGCCGATCCATCGGCTTTCTGAAGTTCGATTTCTTGACGTTGGACCGGAGCTTCATTTTTCTGCGTGACATCGAGAATGGCGGCGAAGGCCGGATATTGAGGCAAGGAAGATAAAAGCGGCTTGTTCAAAACGTCGGACTCCACAATGGCAAGAATCCGGCAAGCGGTAGTATTAAACCTCGTCACGATTCCCTTGTTATCGGTGGAAATAAATCCGCCGGTTAAACTGTTAATGACGCTGTTGGTATAAGCCAACAAGTGTTCGGTCTGCTCATACAGCATACAGTTCTCAGCGGCAATCGCAACCTGCCCGCTTAAGGCTTCAACAAATTGTAAATCGGCTTCACGGAAAATTCCGTCCACTCGGTTTACCAATTCGATAACGCCCAAAACTTTATTTTGCCGGACAATGGGAACGCACAACAACGACCTGGTCCGAACTCCGGTGATAACGTCCACCGCTCTGTTAAACCGCTCATCGGTCTGCGCATTCTCAAGGATCACGGATTTACGATGGGTCGCGGTCCATCCGGCAATGCCTGTTTTAAGTTTGAAAGGAATTTCACGGATCAGGGACAATGAAACACCCTTGGCGGCTTCCGGATAAAGCTCTCCGATATCTTCCCGGACCGTGAAAAAGGTCCCGGCCTGGGCTTTTAAAACATCGCTACAACGGTTGAGGACAAAAATGTAAAGCAAATCGGCTTCATGAAGGTGGTGTAAATCAGCAAGCGCATTCAACAACGCGTCGGTGTGGTAGGTGCCTAGCATAGAATTTTTTCCGCGATTTCTTTTTCAGCCAATTGCGTTTGCTCCCTCGTTTCTAGATTTTTAAGGGTGAGTTTTCCTGATTTCAGTTCATCTTCGCCAATCAAAACAGCCCACGCCGCCCCTGAATCCGCCGCGGCGCTTAATTGGCTTTTCATTTTTTTAGTCGACCCCGGAGCCACCGAAATGGAACGGGCACGAAGTCGGTGAGCCGTATCGAACGCGGCGGGAATGGCTTCGGGAGAAAGAGGAATGACAATCGCGGCGGGATTTTTTCCATTGGGTGGGGTGGCCGTTGGGGTCCGGGCCGAAACAACTCGGTCCATTCCCAAAGCAAAACCAACCGCCGGCGTGGCGGGCCCGCCCAGCATTTCAACCAATCCATCATAACGACCGCCGGCCGCCAACGCGCTTTGCGCGCCCAAATCGGGAGAAACGAATTCAAAAACGGTGCGCGTGTAATAGTCGAGGCCGCGAACCAACCGAGGATTTTCAGTTACTTTTTCTCCCGCTTGCCCAATCAGGTTCAAAAATTGTTTGAAATGGTCGCGGCATTCCGGACAAAGAAAGTCTTTCATCGCCGGCGCGTCGGTGAGTTTGGGGCCGTCTACTTTCGAATCCAACACGCGCAAGGGATTAAGCGTCATACGGCGTTTGGATTCGTCCGACAAAATACCTTCTTTGCTTTTTAAATATTGAAGCAGGGCTTCGCGGTGTTTGGGTCTGCAGGCCGCGCATCCCAGCGTGTTAACTTCGATGGAAAAGTTGGTCACGCCAAACCCTTTCAAAATTTGAGAAATCATGGCAACAGTATCCGCATCCGCCGACGCGTCGGCCGACCCCAAAAATTCACTGCCAATCTGCCAGAACTGCCGGTAGCGTCCCGCTTGAGGACGTTCGGCCCGAAACATCGGGCCCATGTAATAAAACCGTTGGGTCCCCGACTGCACCCACAGGCTGTGCTCGATAAAATGACGGACCACCCCGGCGGTCCCTTCAGGGCGAAGAGAAAATTTCCGTTCACCCCGGTCCGTGAAAGTAAACATTTCCTTTTCCACCACATCGGACGTTTCTCCCAAGGAACGTGAAAATAACTCGGCGGATTCAAAAAGTGGCGTGCGGATTTCAGAAAATTGATAGAGGTCAAAAACGCGGCGAGCGGAAGATTCGAGTTCAGCAAAGGCGCGAACTTCTTTACCGGTTAAGTCTCGAGTTCCTTTGGGGGCTTGAAGGGGCGGGGTGGACATGGGGAGCGGGGCCGGTTAAAAAATCCAGCTTTTCAATTTATCGCGATCGACAATCGTCAATTTGTTATCGAACAGGCTGACGCAACCCATGCGCTTAAATCGAGAGATAACTCGACTGATGACTTCGCGCGCCGTGCCGGCCATTTCCGCCAATTCTTTGTGCGAGAGCGGCATGTCGATCCGAATTCCTTCGTCGGTCTTTTTTCCGTAACGATCGGCCAAATCGAGCAAAATCTGGGCGATCCGGCCCAAGACATTGTTGAAAGACAACGCTTCGATTTCTTTGTTGGCGCGGCGCAAGCGAATTGACAAGGTTTTTAAAACGGCCAGGCCGATGGAAGGGCGGGACAAAATGAGTTTCCGGTAATCTTCGCCTTTGAGCATGATGAGGACCGTGTCATCCAAAGCCGAAGCCGAAGCGGACCTTACTTCTTCGTCGATCAAAGACATCTCTCCAAAAAAATCTCCCGGTTCAAGAAACGCGAATGTTTTGGAGCGACCTTGCGTGGAAGAACCGTAGATTTTGACCCGGCCCGACATCACCACATAGAGACAAGCCCCCGGACTTGACTCTATGAAAATATTCTCGGCCCGGCGAAAGCGCACGATTTGGCACATTTGCGCGGCCCGCAGCAGGTCCGGAGTGGAAAGACCATTCAAAAGCTCGACGCCTCGCAAGAAGCTTTCAAGTTGATGAATATCAACGGCTTTATTTGCTTTCCCAGTAATTTTCATGGCTTGGATTGAGGGAGTATAACACTTAGATCGTTACTCTTCGATGGGTATGATGAAGAGATCTATTTTTAGCGTCAAATTGACAAAATTCGCGGTTGGGGTTAACCTTCCGGTGCGTATGGGCAATAACAATTGGATTCCACTTCTCCGCAAAGTTTTTCTTTTCTCCGCGTTTACCGAAACCCAACTCTCCCTTATCGCCAAAAAAATGAAACTGATCTCCCTTCCCAAGGGAGCGATTGTGTTTCAGGAAAATGAACCGGGGGATGCCATGTATGTGGTCATCTCGGGAACGCTCCGGCTCGTTAAAAATACCGATGATTACAATGGGAAAATGGGCGTCAAAACAACCATTGCCTATTTGAACCGCGGAGACGTCGTCGGGGAAATGTCCATTTTGGTCGGAGACCTCCATCCGAACACAGCCGTCGTCGACGCCACCGCCGAGCTCCTCTCCATCAGCAAAAAAGATTTCGATCAATTGCTCGATAAAACCCCGTCCTTGGCGGTCCACCTTTCGCGCTTGCTCTCGAGCCGGTTGGCGTCTATCAACCGAACCAGCCATCCGGAAGCGCCGGCGGAAATTTTTTCCATTATTCCCGCGATCCCCACCCGGGACCAAGTGGTGTTTTCCATTAACTTGGGCCTTTCCATGGCGGAACAAACCCGACGTAAAGTGTTGGTTTTTGTGGTGAGCCAAGCCCATCACTTATGGGCCAAAGCGCTCGGCGTGGAGACCATCTCCCTTTCCAAAGAAGACATCGACCAAGGATGTTTCGACGATCCGGCCAAATTCGAAGACTATTTGATGGCGCACCCTTCCGGCCTCGAAATTATCGGCATTGACGAATCCACCTTTATCGAATCCGGTGGAAAAATAAAGTTTTCACTTCTCTCGCTGATTCGAGACCAATACGACTATTGCTTCTTCATCCTTCCGGCGAAAATGGAAGAGACCATTTCTCTTTTGCTCAAAGAATCCAGCCGCGTCTCGGCCGTTTTGGGACCGCACAGCCATCCCAACGATATCGAAGAAGTCCGCAAAATCAACCAATCCCTTCTGCCTGACAAAGTGATGGAGAAAATTTGGCTGACGGCGGGGTCCGATTATTTCCCTGAAGATTTCACGCCCGACACCCGGCTTCCCTGGGATTTTGATTGGGGCAAACATTTTCTCTCATCCGGATCGCCGTATATTCCCATCCATGCGAAGCTGGCGCACCGCATGATGGACCGGCTCGCCCGGTCTTACGCGCAGATGCTGGTCGGCCTCGCCATGGGATCGGGAGCGGCCTTCGGTTATTCCTTGATCGGAATTCTCCGTGTTTTGGAGAGAGAAGGAATTTATCCTGATGTGGTCGCGGGAACGTCCATGGGCGCGTTGATCGGCGCCTTTTACGCGGCCGGTAAATCTCCGGACGAGTTGGAAGCCATTGCGCGCACCATCACGCAATTTAAAATGATTCAACTGGCCGACTTTAACGTGATGTCTCTTTTCCGCTCAGGGCTCATCAAAGGAAACGCCGTTCTCAATTTCTTAAAATCCCATTTGGGCGACCGCACGTTTAACGAACTCATGATTCCTTTCGCCTGCGTGGCGACGGACATTCAATCCGGAAAAGAAGTTGTTTTCGATAAAGGCAACGTGGCCGAAGCGGTCCGGGCGAGCCTATCTCTCCCGTTCTTTTTTAAACCTTTTTATAAAGATGGCCGCTATTTGGTAGACGGTGGATTGGTGAATCCGGTCCCGACATCCGTCTGTGTCGCGCAAGGCGCCAATATTCTTTTATCGGCAAATTTGACTTTAAGCGCCGGAGAAAGAAAAGTCCCTCGCATTATGGGATGGAGAAAAAGAATTCCTCCCATTCTTCGGGGCCCTTCCTTTCCGGAAATTCTTCTTAAAACAATTTACACCATGCAATATGAAGTGGCCGCAACGCGGTCTGGACTAGCGGACGTCGTGATGCACATCAATGCGCCGGATTTGTTGTGGTGGGATTTGGACAAAGCGTCCGGGATCATCAAACTGGGCGAAGCGGCCGCCGAGGAAAATCTTTCGAAAATCAAATCGCTGCTGCCTTTCTTTTCGGACCACTGCAAAGTCCGAATCAAACGCCCGATCAAAAAAATCTACTAAGAATTCGTCATCCCCGCGAAGGCGGGGATCCAGTTCTTCAACATTTTTCTAAAGAAGGTTTACAACCTGGATTCCCGCCTTCACGGGAATGACGGCTTTAACCGCCGCCCACCACCAAAGACTTTATTTTCACCGTCGGAAGCGCGTCTCCCACCGGAACACCTTGCCCCTCTTTACCGCACGTTCCAATCGCCCAGCCATGATCGGTCCCAATCTGTTCCATGTCCATGAGCACCTGCGGGCCATTTCCAAGAAGCGTGGCCCCTCGGACCAATGTCTTCACCCCATCCTTAACGGAAAAACCTTCTTCCACATCAAATACAAAATCACCATTGGCCGTATTCACTTGGCCCCCGCCCATCTTGGTCACGAGCAGTCCGTTTTGAAACGAAGAGAGAATCTGTTGGGGATTATCAGGACCGGGCGCGACAAAGGTATTGGACATTCGGGGAATCGGCGGATAGGCATAAGATTCTCGGCGACCGTGGCCATTGGACGTGACGCCGCCTCGCTTGGCGGAAAGGCGGTCGTAGAGTAAATTTTTAAGGACGCCGTTTTCAATCAAGTGCGTGCGTTCCGACGGGGTCCCTTCATCGTCAAAATGAAAGGAACCGCGAGCGGCGGGGACGGTGGGATCGTCAAATACATTCAAATTTTCCCGACCGACGACTTTTCCAATTCTTCCGATGTAAGAAGGAGACGTTCCTTCCAAAACCGCATCCGCTTCCAAGGAATGCCCGACCGCTTCATGAATAAGCGTTCCGCCGGCGGAAGAAGCAATCACAATGGGCATGGGACCGACGGGAGCTTGGGGAGCGGAAAGTTTTTTATGGGCCCGGGTGGAAATTTCCCTCGCGAGGGTTTCCATGCGGTCTCCCTCAAACAATTCAAATCCGACCACACCGCCCATAGAATCATAAGCGGTCTGAAGGACCTTATCCTTCTCGGCAATCACCGTCAGGCTGAAGACCGTGTAAACTCTCTCTTCTGAAAAAGTTTCTCCGGAGGAGTTTAGATAGGAAATATTCTTAACTTTCTCTCCATAATTGATAGTGATTTGACGGACGTGAGGACCGTTGTTGGCCACGGCAAAGGCCCGTTTCAAAAGATTTATTTTTTGGTCCAAGGAGATGGTCCGAGGATCCATCCGAACAGAGTGATGTCTCACCTCCGCTCCCGGCGCTTCTTTGGGTTTTAAAGGAGAGAGGCCTTCACTCAAGTTCTTTTGAATCCCCGCCATTTTTTCCATTTCATCCCGCGACAAGCTTCCCTTGAAGGGACTGGCCAAATCCACCCGGCCGAATCGAAATTCCCAATCACGGATATAACGAAGCCCCGCCCCCGCTTCTTCATTGGCGGTGATGGATTCTATTTTTCCGTCTTCCCAACGCATCGACAGGGACGATGTTTCTTCAACGTAGATATCGGAAAAATCGCCCGCGTTCAGGAAGGGTTGGTACAGGCGAAGGGAGCGGGTCATTTAGAGGGAAGCGTGACCGAGAAGGTGGATCCTTCTTTTAATTTGGACTGGAGCGTAATGCTGCCGCCCAATTCTTCGATGACCTTTTTACAAAGCGCGAGACCCAATCCGGCGCCCGGAACTTGGCCGGTGAATGAATTTTCGATCTGGTAAAACTTCATGAAAATTTTATCCATCTCTTCGGACGGAATTCCAATGCCGTTGTCTTTCACATGAACGATGACCGACCCTTTTTTCTTAACAACGGAAACTTCGATCACTTTCTTCTCTTTGTCATTGAACTTAATGGCATTTTCAAAAAGGTTCTTAAAAACCTCAAGAATCAACTGGGCATCGACCAAAATTTTTGGAAATCCACTTTCAAATTTGCATATTTTAAATTGGACCTCTTGACCCTTGGTGGAATGCCTGGCCACTTCAGCGGCCTGATCCAAAAGCGGCGCCAAAGACGCGGGTTCCATGTTTTTTTTAAGGGTCACCGACTCGACAATAGTAAAGCGAAGGAGTTTGTCCACAAGACCGCTCAACTGTTCCCCTTGTTCACAAATGGCCTTGACGGCCTTCTTTTGAAAATCGGAGAGCCCCTCCAATTTGGTCATGAGGGCCGGCGCGTAACCGACAATCACGGTCAGCGGGGTTTTTAACTTGTGTGAAATCAAAGAGAGGAAATCTCGCTTTAACATGTCCCCCTTTTTTTCCTCGGTGATGTCGCGGAGAATAACCATCCATCCGGCGGGAGTTTTTTCTGCGCCGGTGTGGATGCGGTGGATCATGGCGGACAAAAATAAATCTTTTATTTTTTCCCGACGTAAAAGCTCAATCGAAACGGTTTCCATTTTAAAATCCCGCACCGATTCAAAGGGCTGGCTGGGTTGAAAAGAAGGAAAGAGAGAAGGTTCGAACAACTGTCCCCGGGCCGTTTGAAACTCAATTCCCAAATAACCTTCGGCCGCCTCATTCATAAGGGAGATTTGCCCTTCCGTGTCCAAAACCAAAACACCGTCGGACATCTCGGAAAAGACGGTGCTTAATTTTTTCTTTTCAGCGCTCACCGCGCTAAAGAGTCGGGCATTTTCAATGGCAATGCCGGCTTGACTGGCGAAAACGCCAAAGGCCTCCTGATCCGCATCGGTAAATTGTTCGCGGTTTTCCTTATTGATGGCTTCAACGACTCCGATCAATTTTCCTTTCGCGCGCAAGGGGACCGCCAAAACTGAACGGGTCACAAAAGAAGTTGATTTATCGACCACGCCCGTAAACCGGGAATCTTTGGTCACGTCGTTAACAATCAAAGCTTTCATATTCTCAGCGACCCAACCGGCAATGCCCTCTCC
>CAZJOE010000004.1:0-15202 GCA_964547555.1 uncultured Elusimicrobia bacterium
TTGAACTTCCCGCCAGAGCGATATCGTTCGCCGGAATGGAAACGGTTAGTTGAGTTTCATTGACAAATGTGGTCGGGCGACTGAAACCATTCCATTGGACGACAGAGTCACTGATGAAATTTAAACCCGTCAGGGTCAGCGTGAAAGCCGGATCTCCGACGGTCGCCGAGAGGGGACTTAGGCTCAGTAGAATCGGTAAAGGATTGAGACCCACGACTGAAAAGTTTTGGAAATCGGAGATTCCTCCATCCGGGATTGGACTAATAACGGTGATGGTGGACACTCCCGCCGAAGCAATGTCGCCTTCCAATATTAAGGCCGTCAGCTCGGTTGAGCTGACAAAGGTCGTTTCGCGATTGGCGCCGTTCCACTGAACAATAGACTCAATGACAAAATCAGCGCCAGAAAGCGTTATTGTGAAACTCGGATCGCCCGCGATAGTGGAGCTGGGACTGATGCTCGAAAGGAACGGCACAGCGGCGAAGAGGCCCGAGTGAAGGTTGGCAACGAACAAAAAGAGCAGGGTCCATTTTTTAATCATGGGTGCAATCCTTTCCCCCGGATTTCCGGATACACTCTTTCTTCCTGAAAACGAATCTCACTCTTTTCTTTATCGTCTTTAAACTTATTTTTGAATTTGAAATCGATGGAAGAATCTACTTCAGTGGAAGGAATTTTTGGCTCCCCCCATTGGAGAACCATCGAAAAATATTGAGTATCTCCCAGGTCTCCCAGGGGAGCCCAGGCATAATCGAATTGCTGTCCAGCCAAATGAAGTCCGATTCCCACACTCACGCCGGCCGCGGAAGAGTTCTCGTGCGCGGTTTCAGTCTTATATCCGGCCCTCACCGAGACCACATCAAGGGGGTTCCATTCGACGCCTGATTGACCACTGGTGAGACCTGTTTTTGCGTGCGTTCCTTGCAAAGCAAAAATCCAACGGCGGAAGGGACTGTAAAATCCACCCATACGCAAGGAGGACGGAAAAGAATCGCCGTCCTGTATGAATGTTATTTTCGATCCCACATTCGCCACGACCGCCGAAAATCCCAGGTTATTTGAGGGTCGAACCATAACGCCCAAGTCTCCCGCGACTCCGCTGGCGCTAAAGTCGGCTATTTTGGATTGGATGACCTTTCCAACCAAGCCGATAGAAAACACTCCCCCGATTGATTGGCCATATCCCAAGGAATAAGCAAAAAAGGAACCTGAAAAATCGCCCAGGGGATCCCCATTAATATCGGTGGACCGTGTGTTTCCGGGACGAAGGTTTTGAACGGAGGCGCCGATGGAATGTCCGGCGGAAAAGGGATGGACCAAGCTTGCAAACTCGTAAGACATCGAATCCAAATAGGATAAATGCATAAGAGCGAATTGAGACGTTTTTAGAAATCCAAGCCCGGCAGGGTTTAAAAGGGGCGCGTAGGCATCGTTCGCTAAAGCGCTGTAAGCTCCGCCCAGCGCGGCGGGCCGCCCTCCCGTAGGAATATTTAAAAAACCAGCCCCTTCCGTCCCGGCATAGCACCAAGCTTTCTGAGCCGCCCCCAAAACGAACGGAAATAAGATGAAAAGGATGAGCGAGCCCTTTATGAATGCGCGTTCCATACAGGGGTTTTGACACGGAGAAGGGACGGCAGGTAACAGAGTCCTTAGAGGTCCTCTAAGCTGTTTTCTTTAATATGACCGCGGTGCCCATCAAATTCCCTTCCACATCCGTAATGGGCGACTTCTTGCATTCAAGATGGGACGGCACAACATCCTTTGAAGGCTGACCGAAGGACTTATCCATGAGATGGCCGGTCATACTTTCCGCCGATTTATTCATATAAATTACGTTGTCTTTGGTATCGGTAGCCATCACCGCTATATCCAGACTTTGCAATATTCCCCCCTGCCACTCTTCGGAGGTCTTAAGCATCCGCTCCATTTTATGCCGATAGAGCGCCAATTCGATGGTGGTTTTTAGACCTCGCTCTTCAAACGGTTTTAAGATATACCCTGCCGCCAATGTCCCTTTGGCTCGGTCCACCGTGGTTTCATCAGCATAGGCAGTCAAATAAATGACGGGAATATCAAACTGGGCGACGACATGTTCCGCGACATCGATCCCATCAAGGGAACCTTGAATGCGAATATCCATCAGCACCAAATGGGGTTTGGTTTCATCCATTTTTTTTATGGCTTCATCTCCGCTG
The DNA here is from genome assembly GCA_964547555.1 of uncultured Elusimicrobia bacterium. GTDB lineage: Bacteria > Elusimicrobiota > Elusimicrobia > F11 > F11 > CAZJOE01. Next base: position 2,196 of record CAZJOE010000004.1, read on the forward strand.
GAGGCCGTGCCCGCAACCTTATATCCCAATCGCTCCAGCATTCGTTTCAAATCTTCTGCGACGATTCTTTCATCTTCAACGACGAATATCTGTTCACCGGCCATTATTTATCTCCTTCCCTCATATCTTTAAAAGTCATAATAAATTTTATTCCTTGATGGTTCTCTAACACGATTTGCCCTCGAAGTTGTTCCGTCAAAAGACGGACCAGGCGCAAACCCAGGGAATCTGATTTCGTCCAATCAAAGTTTTCCGGAAAACCGACCCCCTGATCGGCCACGCTTAGTTCGAGAAGTCCCTCCGATAGATCTCGAAAACGAATATGAACGGGCCCTCCCTTTTTATCCGGATACGCGTATTTTACAGCGTTGGAAATCAACTCCGTGAGAAGGAGGCCGCAAGGAACGGCCACATCCAAACTGAGCCGCACATCGTCAACCTCTACTTGAGGCGGAATCTCCGATGAGGTCAAGCCGAACGTCCGGTAAAGATTCCGCACCAAACTGGCCACATAGGCAGGGAAATTGATCCGAGACAGGTCGTCTGATTTATAAAGATACTCATGGACCATGGCCATGGCTCTCACCCGTTCTTGGCTATCCAAAAATAGCGCGGCTGTTTCCTTGTCTCGAACTGTCTCCGATTGAAGACGGAGAAGACTGGAAATGACTTGAAGATTATTTTTGACGCGGTGATGAATTTCCTTAAGCATGACTTCTTTCTCTTGCAGGGAGGCCTTCATGGCTTCTTCGGCTTGCCTGCGTTCAGTGGCGTCACGGACGATAACCGACACCCCCATCATCTGCCCCTTTTCATCAACCAACTTGCTGAGCGCCGTTTCAGCCCAGAAAGGCTGCGTGTCTTTACGAGCAGCCCAGCCTTCAATTTGGAAAGTGCCCATAGATCTCACTTGATCGAGAGCATTCTCCAGTTCAAGGCTTGGCTCTCGTGAACCGAAAAGACGAGACACCTGTTCTCCCAAAACTTCTGAAGCCTTATAACCCGTTATGAGTTCGGCGCCCTGATTCCAAACGAGAATCTCGCCTTTGGGGTTCAAAAGAAACACCGCGTGGTCCTTGAGGCCTCGAACAAGATGGATGTAGTTTTGCTGACTTTCTTGAAGCGCTTTCTCAAGCTGAACGCCAACCACCCGGGAAGACCTGAGGACCAAATAAATGACGATCAAAGACGACGTCACGAGCGTTAGAAAAGAGGCGAGAGGCGGAGATAAGAAGGCCGGCATCCCCCCTTTAACGCTCACAAATATAAGGATGACGGCGATGGCCACGGGAAGAGACTTCCGCAAAAGGGCCGCCCGAACGGAAGGGCCGACAAACGGTCGCGTGGGAAAATAGGCGGGACCCAAAGAACCAAGGAGGGCCCCCGCCAAAAGCACCGTGCAGATCGCGCTGAGTAAATGCGGGATGGGTATTTGGCCTTCCAGCAAGGAGCGAACACCGTGACAATAACAAATAAGAAAATAAATAAAACTAACGATCAGGAACAGGACCGTTGCGCCAAGGGCATCCCCCACCTTATTGCGATTGCGTTGCCGCCTTACCAACGAATTGACCGTTAAAGAGAGGCTCAGGCAAAACAAGGCTGCATAGGTGAAAGGACTTTCACCAACATCAGTAGTCGGGAAAAAAAATCTTATCAATATTAAAATACAGAGAATCATTCCAAAAGTTACCAGTCCGATATTGAGCATTCGTGACTTGGGTTCACTGTTGTAAAAGAGGAGCGCCAGGGCCAATAGGCAAAAAACCAAGGCGGATTGAGGGGACATATCAATCCAGTGTTCTTGCATGAGCTGGAGGGAAAAAGAGGGAGAGATAATCCAGAGGGCAAGGACAAACAGGCCGATACCCAATGTCAAAATGCTGACCAGCGCTGTGAACCGATGAACGGATGAAAACACGTTCGACAAGGTACCTACTAAAAGAAAGGGAATGTCACTCCGAGTGAATTCCCCCAAGTCCTTGGCTTTTCCCTTTTCAGGGGCTGTTTTAACTAACTCTGACAATGAAGTGGCCCCTCAGATAGCTTGAAGTTTACGCAATGCCATAATGACCAATCCCAATAAACAGGCCCATCCGCTGGACGCATATCCCCAGCCCTGACTGTAGGGCCAAATCGGCGAGAGAGCAACTATGACCATTAAAAATACAAGGATTAACCACTTCATACCGATAAATGAGACACCACGATGGCTCATAAGGTAACAATCTAAAACTTTTCATGGGTTTCCAGATGGCTCAAAACCATTTTTCGGGCCCGATGAAGATAAACCTTGATCGTTCCGATCGGCCGCCCCACTCGAACAGCCACATCTTTCAATGATAAATGATGGAAATAATGCAGTGTAAATATTGTCCGATGCGGGTCCGTTAAATTTTCTAAAGCGGTCCGCACCCGCTCCAGGTCCCAGCGATCTTGAGTGATTTTTTCCGGAGAAGGCGATTTGTCCGGCCATTGAGGGCCGGGACTGTCGGCTGTTTTTCCTGACACATCTATGGAGTCCATACGTCTTATGTTCCGTTGTCGAATGTGATTGCGTATAAGGTTTAAGGCAATGGTATAGAGCCACGTAAAAAATTTGGATTCGCCTCTAAATTTCCCCAGGTGCTGATAGGCTTGCAAAAAAATCTGCTGGACAACATCCTCCGCCTCTTCTCGCTGCCTCAAATGACGATGGACCATCCGGAAGATCGAACCCTGGTGCCTTTGAATCAGTTCACCGAAACTTTTTTGGTTTCCCTGTAGAGTGGAGCGGATGAGGTATTCGTCGAGATCCTCGGTTATGAGTGGGTTGGAAGGTAGAGAACGAGGGGAGCGAGCAATATTCTTAGTCACTATGCCTTTTACGAAATGTAAGGACCTTTGGACAGCAAAAGCAACAGCAAAAGCAGCAGTAAAAGAAGGTAACCTTTCTGCATCTCAAGGGTCTAATTAATCAAGGAAGGACAAAAAAGGGAGGAGTCACATATGACAACAACACTCGAATTGCCTTATCTAACCTATGAAGTAAAAAACAACTTAAAACCGAAACCCTTAAATGGGTTATCGAACAAAATGATGGAGCAACACTGGATGCTGTACAAAGGGTATGTCACCAACGTTAACCTGTTGAACAAAACTGTGTGGGATTGTCTGAATTCGGGAGAGGCGCTCCATGAACCTCGAATGGCGGAAGTGCAGCGCCGGCTGGGGTTTGAATACAATGGAATGGTTCTGCACGAGTATTACTTTGAACAACTCAAAAGAGACACGCTACGGCCCGCCTTTACTTCAGATTTTTCAAAGAAACTAAATGACGATTTTGGAAGCGCCGACCGCTGGCAAAAGCAATTCACGGACATTGGGAAAATGCGAGGCGTTGGATGGGTGATCACCGCCCTCGATCCGGGTTCGAAGCGCCTCATTAATATGTGGGTCAGCGATCATGAAATCGGCCATGTGGCGGGATTTATTCCCATCGTGGTGATGGATGTTTGGGAACACGCCTATGTGGGCGATTTCGGCCCCAATGCCGAAGGACGAACCTCTTATATCGAAACGTTTTTTAGAAATCTGGATTGGGACGTGCTGGCTAAAAGATTGGCCGCGGGATAGATCCTAAAATAGGCATAAAAACCACATGAAATTATCATCAGTCGGTCCCATACTTAATGAATCCAAATGGAAAAAAAATCAGGGGTTTTTACTCTTTTATTGGTAATGGGTTCGTTCAGTTTAACCCAGGCCCGTGAATACATTATTCGAACCCCTTCTGATTCCGCCCCTAAAGACTTCACCACCATTCAAGATTGTGCCCAAGCAGCTCAACCCGGAGATAGCTGTCTCGTACAGGCAGGAGACTACCCAGAACATGTTAGGACGATAAGAGGAGGAAGCTCTTCCAACTCCAGTGCCTGTAATCCCCTGTCGGGGACCTACCCCAATACCACTGTTGTCAGAAGTGAATGCGCCGCTCAGAGGATTACGTTTAAAGCCATTGGACTGGTGACCATGAACGGGTTTGACATAAGACATTCCTACGTGACCGTGGACGGCTTTGATATCTCTCGTTATGCCATTGGCAGTCAAGGCCACATCACCGTGAACGCGCCGGGAAGTTATTGCCGTATTCTGAACAACACGATTCGAGATGGAGCTCCCAGCGTGTATGGGATCTTTTTTGAACTTGTCGGGACCAATCAATTTCCAAGCCATTGTACGGTCAGCGGTAACACACTGTACAACCTCCGCAATCACTATCTGAGTACACAGGGAGTCGGCCACCTTTTTGAAAATAACACCTTCAAGGACTTAGGGGGATGGGATCCCATCTATCTGTTTGGTCACGGTCATCTGTTTCGCCGGAATATTTTTCGCACCGGGGTTCCCATCTCCGGGCAGGGCAATCATCCCGATTTCGTGCAGACGTTTTCAGATGGAGGCGGTGAATCCTATAACATGATTTTTGAAGAGAACTTCATTCACGATCTTCTGGAGAGTTCCAATCGATCCACAGGTTATCAACTCGGACAAATGAACAATGGAGGCGGCATCTTTAATCCGACTTTAAGTCCGAATTTTCATGACTTTATGTTCAGGCGAAACGTGTTTGCGAATGTCGCGAGCAACATGAACGCGGGAGTGCCCGGCCTCCATTTCATCAACAACACGTTTTACCGTCTGGCCTTTGCGGGTAACGGCCTGGTCTACAGCGGATCTTTGGTAACGAGTGATGCATCGAGAGGCTTGCTTAAAAACAACGCTTTTATCTCCGGAGGAATCGATCCCAACAATGGAATGCTTGGGTATTATTCTTTGGGCGGGGCAGAGTTATCGAAAGACGCTCTCATGACGCTGGTGACCAGAGAAGACGAAAACGCCAATCCCAAATACCAGTGCCGAGGCAATTGTCCCATCGCGAATGGAATTCTCGCCGACCTTGTGGCCAAGAACTATACCAACTGGAATGGAGCCCCGCTGGCGCGAGCCAAATCACTGACCCGAATCCAAGATTTTGAACTCGACGCCCAATACAGCTCATACAAATCCACGCTTTATAACAAGTTAATAGAAACGGTGAACCTCGATAATTCAATTCGCAATTCGTTTGTCGCGGATTACAACTTCGTAAGCCCCGTAAAAGACACAGATGGTTTCATTGACAGAAACGGAATAAACGGAGGTGACCCGCTGTTTCTCAATGCCGCTGATCCTGATGGTCCTAATAATAATCTTCATTTTTCACCCTTGGCTGGGCTCAAACCTCGTCCCGGTTCTCCCCTTTGCGGAAACGGAGAGGGAGGAACAGATATTGGGGCCTATAGCTGTGATCCTTCAGAGGTATTCACCGATCCTTCGTCACATCTGCTCACTGTCACAAAACAAGGAGCTGGCACAGTCACGAGCGTTCCCGCAGGGATCGATTGTGGTAATGATTGCTCAGCGACCCTCAACACGGGCGCATGGATCACGCTCACCGCCACCCCCGATCTTGGAGGTGTTTTCACGGGTTGGTCAGGGGCTTGTTCTGGAACCGATCCTTGCACCCTTACGACGACAGGTCCAGCCTCCGTAACAGCCCTATTTTCTTCCCAATCGGCGTATTGTGCGTCCCCCTCCGTCCATTGTGTGGACGACACAGCGGGGGCCACCCAAGAATACGCAAACATTCAGGCGTGCGCGGGTGCGGTTCAATCAGGCGAGGTGTGTTTGGTGTTTCCTGGAAATTATCCTGAACACGTGGAGACGCTCAGAGGTCATGTTACCTTCAGAGCGCTCAACAATGCCCAAAATCCGACCACGACCTTGGCCCAGCGGACAACCATGAAAGGCTTTAGAATCAAGCATCCCTCTGTCACCATTGAAGGTTTTGATATCACCAAATACGATGTGGGACTGGATCAAGGACACATTGTAGTCGAGCCGGAAGCGGACAATAGTTTGATCACCAACAATGTGATCCGCGACGGGATCTATCTCTCCTCGCTCGACTTTCGTTTTGACGGACCCAGCAAGACCATTACCAATCCGGCGGGTGGCTTTGTAGCCGCTGGGTTTATACCGGGGGTGACTCTCTATATCGCCTGCAACATCAACCGGCAAATTTTGAATCACGACAATAATTCCGCTAATCCCTACCGTTATGAAACCAAAACAATTCAGGCCGTCACGGACACCACGTTGACACTTGACCCTTCGAACACCGTTTTCACTGAGGGTCCGGTGTCAGCCACGATTTACGCCAACAAAGCGGAGAAAAATGGCGTCTGGGGGATTCAGTTTCTTTCTTACTCAGGCCGAGGACAGCCTAATAACTGCATTATTCGAGGGAATCGATTTTCCAACTTAGCCGGAAAAGGTGTCCAGATTCACGGATCCAACAATCTTATTGAGCGCAATACGTGGGAAAGGATGAACGGGTGGAGAATGATGGCCTTCTTCGGCAACAACAACATATTCCGTTATAACGTGTTTAAAGACTCTCCTCGCTGGCCTGATTTTGAGCTTCCTCTTCCAGGCACCGTTTTTTCTCTCGGGTCTGGATCCTGGGATATGTACGACACCCTGATGACCAGCACAGGCGCGCCCGATCAAGAAGTAAATAACAATGTGTTTGAGTATAACTTCATCAAGGATATCGACGAGCAGTTCGCCTCGGTCGAAGCCACAGCATCAGGAATATCTGCGTTGCCTAACAGAGGATTGACCGTCAGGAACAATGTGTTCATCGGGTTGGAGATGATTGGAAGTTTTAGTCGACCTGAAACGAAAATGATCAACAACACTTTTTATAAAAGCGCCTGGCGCTCCGCGCATAATTTTGTGATTGGGCAAGGCGGCCACGGGAATCCCGTGGGAAGCTTCATTAAGAACAATGCTTTTGTTGAGTCTGGGCAACCGGCTGTTCCCACCAGTGGTTGGTATTCAACTCAAGGAGACGATCATTTACCGACCCCCGGAGTAACGGCCGACTATAATTTTGTGACTGGGTCAGCGGTAGCCGGTTATCCCGCGAAAACCGGATTCCAAGCATTTGGACTTGAAACCCATGGCTTAAATGGCGGCGATCCAAAATTCAAAATCAGTACAAATCTGTCGGACGGTATTTTGGGAGCAGACGGGATTCCCTTCACTCCGGATGACGGCCTCAAACCAGAACCGGGATCACTTCTCCTTTGCGGTCGAGGAGAGGGAGGAATCGACATTGGCGCCTACAGCTGTAATCCGAACACCGTGTTCGCCGGTCTAACAGCGCCGCCGCCTCTTGACGGGGGAGGGACCGGCTCCCGCAAAGATAAGGAATCATCATTTCTTCCTTTTAAGAATGTCTTTAACCCATCTCGCGGTGAAAAACTAATAATCAAATACAAATTGTCAAAACCAAACGTCTTAAAAATACTTACTTCCCGGGGAGAAAAAATATTTGAAGCTCATTTGGATTCCAGCCCGGCTGCCCAAGAAATCTCCTGGGATGGGAAGGTGAGAAATCAATCCGTGGCTTCCGGCGTGTATTTGCTGCTCTTGGGAAATGAAAAGGCGCGGGTCGTGGTGGTGAAGTGATACGGAGCAAGAACCGTATTAAGCGGCGGAAAGGACCTGGCGGAGGATGCGGTCGATGTCGGACAGGCGTTGTTCGAGGTCGAGGGAAATTAGTTGGGTGAATAAAACGATGTTGGGGGACACGTCTCCTTCTTCGCGTTGGATTCCTTTAGAAAGAATGAACACGACATCTTCCGGAGCGGTTGAGAGATAAGATTTATTTACCCGCGCCCCTGAGAAGAAGCCATTTGTAACACCAGCCTCTCCAGCATCTTCATAAGAATCCACGACTATCGGGAAACGTCCCCTCAATTTATTGAGGGCGGTCGCCACGCCGACATAAAAGCCCAAATCATTTTTATGGACCAAGAACTGGGTTGGGTTATCGAGACCGGTTTTTAGGACCGCCATCATCAAGAGCGCTGCGTCCTTTCCTTCTTCCGCGTCAGCCGAACGTTCCTCCATAATATACATGCGCGGCGCACCAGCCAAAGTGCCTTGAATAATCTCAGGACCTTCTTTTTCCAAACCCACCGACTTAAGAACAACCGCCAATAAATCGTTGTATTGAAGAGCGAACGGATCCAACTTGCCGGCCAACTCCTTGTGAAGAAACGAAATAAAGACCGGGTCGGTCGACCACTCGTCCCATTGCGCGAGAGGAGAAACACTCTCGGTTCCTTTGGACGATCCGACATTCAAGCTTCCCCCCAATTCAATCTCTTTCAACGCCTTGGCAGTTTCCCCTTTTGAAACGGCGATCAAAATATTCGCCAGTTCCTTGGCGCCTTTCTCCATGAAATTTGCCTCTTTTCCTTTACTTTCCCCCTTATGAGAAAGGGCTTGGTTTCTGGGTTTTGTGTTGGTCCAAATCATGCGCACAATCGAATGGAGGAAGAAATAAATAACAGTGAAATACCAAATGGGGAAAATTCCTGAGGTCATGCGTTGTCGAACGGTTGAAGAAAAGCCAAACCCAATGAAAGCGATAAGAGGTGTCCCAATAATCGTCCAATTGTTAACGGTCCGGAATCCTTCGACCATGCCTTCCCAGTCCCTATCAATATTCAAATCCGAATTTTTACTTTCTCGGTAACTATCAATAACAAGATGAGACAGTCCCCAGGCCTCATTAACAAGCCAAAAGCCAATAAACACAAGCGTCAGGAATACTCCCCACCCAAAAGCATTAACGAGGCTCGGTTGGAGGAAACTTAATATTCCCCCATACACCATCAAGAAAGGAATAATTTCCGCCCACGCAAAACCCCGGGTGTAAACCGGCCAATCGTTGCGCCAACTTAAATCTCTGGTTAAACTTGACCTCTTCGGAATGTTAACTTTCGCGCTTCTTTTATCCCGACGATTGTCGATGGTGCTGGCAATTAATTTAGAAATCAACGCAACGACATTTTTAACAAACGGGGTAAACGCCAACGCCGCATAGAGAACTCCAAGCACACCGACAAAAATAGTTTCCCCGATTCCACGGCCGGTGGACACTTTATTATTGACGAAAAGAAACTCTTGGGCGGTTAAGGCGAGTTGCGATAAAAAGAAGAAGCCGACAAGAAGCGACCAAAATCCCGCGGTGCCGACGGATCCCCCCATCTCAACATGGGGACTTCTGCTATGGACGACCACCGAGGATTGCCGGCGATTCTTTGGCAACTTGAGTTCCTTACCTCCAGGACCTTTAGGTGACGATTGGAAAAATCCTTCTCCTCCGCCACCCTCGTCTTCTTTTCGCATGATAAACGCATCGAATGACTCTCCAAACTTATTTAGATAGGACTCGACGCAACGCAACTTAGCGAGGGGACTTCCTTTGATTGCGATGGCCCAGCTGAGTGGAATCGGGAATCGCTCAACGAATTTTTCAAGGTTATTTGTGATTGCAAGCGAACTCCAATGAAAAAGAGAAGATTCACTCACGTCGATCACGTTTTTAACTTTGTCGCGCCCCAAACGTGCGCTTAGCTCTTTGGATAAGCTTAGACTCACCTCCATACCATCGCGATCAACTAAATTGGTTAGCATGACGGTACTATCGGTTCCAAAAACAATCATCTTTGCCCGCGGAGATTCAGTTAACGTCTGTTCAATCGGAGCGATTCTTTTATAGACCCCTAGTTCACCTTCGTCAAGGGAATCCGCGCCATAGAACAAAAATTTGACCTTTCCATTTATTCTTTTCAGAAAATTCACCGTTAATGCGAGTCCCTCACTATTCAAATCCTTCATTTCTTCATCACATTTTATTCCGTCTAACTCGTAAGACCAGGATTCTGCCGACAGGTCTCCTTTCAATATTTTCTCCAATTGTTCGCGCGTTTCCTCTGGAAAAGGCAGGGCAACATGGCTTAGTTTGCCTTTATTTGCCAGCGCCACAATATCTTCTGCTAGTGAAGGCAAGCCTGAGTAATCGCTATTTGGCACGTTTGAAAACACAACCTGTGTTTTTCCGTCCAACAATAATTCCAACTGTGCGACGGGGGTTATTCCCTGAGAACGAATGTAATTAAAAAGCTCACTCATTTCGTCATAAGTCAGCTTTGGAACCCCTGAGTCGCGGGGCGTGTGCAAACCTTGGTGGATCATCAACGAGAAATGAAGCCCCTCCAATCTTTTGAGCACAGACGGCTCAGTTTCTCCCTCCACAATCTTCTTCACTAAAATTACAAGCATGGGTTCATGGGCGGTTCTATATATTTCTCCTAATTGAGACATAATGGCACCATGATTCAAGATGGCTTGGCGCCATGCTGCGTCATTGACATATTTATTATTAAGAAAGCTAACAATTCGCCACACGAGCCCATTCCGAGTTTGATCCGAATCTGAGAGAAAAAGAAGGGCCAAGGCATTTAGAACTTCATCGTCCGGGACGATCGATGGCTGTGCTAAGTAAAATCCGGCAATCGTTTCCATTTTTATGCTCTTCGGTGAATCAGGAGTCAAGCCAGAAAAAACCACCTGTCGAATATCTGACCTGTGCATTCCAAACATAGCCAATAATCCAGAGGCAACTGCCTTTACTAGGTTATGGGTCGTCATTTCATAAAGTGTTCGAACTTGATCGAGCACCGGATCACGAGGAATATCCGGGTGGTGAGAAAGGCCTCGCTTAATCGCGTTAATTGCATTTTGCTGAATCGCCGGATCATCAATTCGCAACAATCCAAGATAATAAGTGAGTTCAGGCCAACCTTCATTTGCACCCGCCATACCCACCCGCGACCTGGTCCACTTGGCCAGGAAGTTGTTCCAGAAAGCGTGAATGACGATCGCGGCGGCGGTGGCGTACATAGAGGTCACCCAATCCGACATAAGCGGTGAAAGTCCGAGTAAATAGAACATCCGGAAGAAAGCGCCCAACAGGAAAAATTTAATGAAGTTCTTTTTTATGCCTTGCCAGTAACCAAGATGGGCGTCGGGGTTGGAAAGATTTTTACCGTCGTAATAGCCAAGGGCATGAGGATGAGAAAGAGCGAAGAGGACGTTGGTGGCAATAAAGATGAAAGCCACAACCCAGGGGGCGCTCCATCCCCAGGCGGCCATGATGCTCGGCAGAATCTGGAAAGCGATATGGGAGAAAAGGATTTCTTCCAACGGTGCCAAGATTTTCTTCCCTTTTTTCTTAACCATCCGAGCACCAGCCAAAACCAGAAGGGCTACCAAACCGATAACGCCCCATTTGTAAATGGAACGGATGGGTTCAATCCATGCAGTTTTCGGAAATTCATTCATGGGCGCCACTTCTTTTTCAAAGGTTCCGTCCTTAAGTTTTTGTTCAAGAGAAACAATCACCAAAGCGGCCAACTGGCGTAGATCCGGTGGAGAAAACTGAACGATCTGAGAAAAATATAAAGACGTTCTTTTTTCACCAGAAAGGCCTGGGTTGTCGGCAATCTTGGGAGAAGGAAACATCTGAGGATGTTTTCGGAATTGGTCTATCATCTCCTTTATAATCCAATGGCCCGCCGGAACATAGGGAGGAGAGGTCCGAGTCCATTGAATGACAGAAGACAGGGCCCGCTCCGGTCTTTTTCCGTATCGCATGTTGATTAACTCCGCCCAAGCTTCATCCGCCGCACGACCGGTGGTCTCCTTCAGTAAGGCCTCTGAGATCATCTTCATTCGGCTCACACGAACATGCCAATCTTCATGGATGGAAATATCGTGAATCGCTTCGTTTAAATAATTTCCGACGTATTCTCCTTGATTTTGATCCAGCACAGAGGGAATTGATCGACGCATGAGATATTCAATCCAAAGGGATTTCCAGTCATTGGGGTTATCGACTTTCGCCATCCCGTCGACCATCTGATTAAGAGAATAAATGGAATTGAATCGAGAGGCAGTCCACTCGCGCTCCAGCATCTTTGAAACCTCATCCGTATCAAGGAAAATACGTTGACCGGATTTATTCCTAGTGGTGAGGGCCGCGAGTCGAGCACGACCGGTCCCAATAAACGGCTGGATTCGAGAGTTTCGATAAGAAATGACTTGAGCCAGTGTTGGAATTGCCGCAATATCAGGGACCGCTTCTGCTGGCAGTGTCACCTTATCACCAAGAATCACAATGGTGTTGGCTAAGGTGGTGTTAATAAACACTTCCGATTCAAAAAAGAGGAAAACTTTTTCATTCCTTGAAAACCATGGTTCCAACGCACCAAAAAAATCACTCAGAGTAACCGTCCCTCGAAATCCGTTAAGTTCCGGAATTACTCTCGAATAACGTTGGGAAAGTTCTGAGGCAAGCGGGATCCAAATATCTTTGCGCATTTGTATTTGCATGGCATCAACATCAACCGCCGTACCCTTTTGAGCCGTTTGAGTGACGTAGGCGTTCTGCTTCTGGGCTGCGCTTTCAAGAAGCACCGACACTTCTTCCACGATCCGAGGATCAGCCAGCGGTCCCACGTTTCCCAACGCGACCCCTGGCGGGGTTGGAACGTTTTGCGCTTGGGACGTGAATGGGACGGTCAGCGCGCTGAACCAAACAGAAACGGCCAACACCACACTGACAATCGAAGAAAGGCGCCTTCCTTCCGCAGCCCCGCCGATTACAAATGTTCCGAAAATTCCCAGACCCAATATCTTCCAGAGGCCCCAAGTGCCGGGGGTGGTGGATGGTGGGTCTTGATGTGTGACTGTCGCACGTGTTCTCAAAATACGTCTACCGATTTTTCCACCTGTGAAAATGATTAAAAGAAAAAATGAGCTCCAACCGACAGTGACCCATATGTCCTTGCGTTTTTCATCTTGGAGAAATTTGCCTTGCACCAAATCATCCGTGAACTGTTTCATTGCTGGATTAATGGACGGATCGTTTTTATCAAGCCCGAGGGATATTCTTAAACACCGGGTGTAATATTCGTTCCGATGCCCGGCATGGTTTTTGGATAACGACATCCATTTTTCTTTATATCGATCTGGGAGAAAATTATAGCCAGGGAAGGTTC
>CAZJOE010000005.1:0-15196 GCA_964547555.1 uncultured Elusimicrobia bacterium
ATGATCCCCACTTTTTTTCTGACCAAGATGGCTCGTGAAAAAATGACGGTGGCGCTTTCAGGGGACGGCGGAGATGAGCTTTTTGGCGGTTATCCAACATATATTGCCGACAAGGTGGCCGGCCTTTATCGGAACATTCCGTCTTTCTTAAGGAAGAGAATCATTGAACCGGTTGTAGATTGTCTTCCTGTCTCTCATGGGCGAATTAGTTTCGATTATAAAGCCAAAGCTTTTATTAACGCGGCGCATCGTTCTTCCCCGCTTGAACATTTTGGTTGGACGGAAATCTTCAAGAGGGAGATCAAACAAAAACTTTACTCTCCAAGCTTTCTCAACATGGTGGCCAAACGCCCCTTGGCTGAAAGTTACACGAATGCTTTTGAGCAGGCAGGAAACAGGAAGGGATTGGAAAAGTTTCTGTATGTGGACCAGAACACCCATCTTCTTGACGAGTTTTTGGTTAAAGTTGACCGTCTGAGTATGGCGCATTCGTTGGAAGTCCGTCCCCCTTTCCTGGATCACCGGATTGTGGAATTTGCCGCGGAAATTCCCATGAAGTACAAGATCAAAGGATTCACCACCAAATGGTTGATTCGGAAGTTAATGAAGGGGCGTTTGCCCAATGAAATCATCTACGGCGCCAAAAAAGGTTTTTCTCCTCCCATGGCGCGGTGGTTGGCGACGGATCTACTTGAGTATGCTCGGAAGAAATTTGCACCGGAACATTTGAAAGCAATTCCTTATTTAAATCCCGAATACCCGATGCAACTTTTGGATCAACATTTAAAACGCCAGACCAATCTTGCGCGGAGACTGTGGACGTTGCTGATGTTTGTGGAATGGTACGACAGGAAGGTATTAAAAAGGGCTTAAAAAGTTGTGATGACGTCGCTTAAGATACTGAACAGGCTGATGTAAATGGCGATAAAAACTCCCACAGTAATAAGCCCGCTGGATAAATAAAGAACGAGTGCGCTTTGAAGCCGGCTGAATTCAAATGAAATCTCAAGTGATTCCCTGAAGTTGGCCAGGACCTTCGTAAATAAAACCACCACCATCAAAAGGACCAGCAATCCGAACTTCGGCAATGTCCAATTCAAAAGCGCAATGGGCAGTATTAATAAAAGAGGCATCAGGCTGATGTTGAAGAAAGTGAGCGTCGTAAAGAAGCGGCCTTTCTTTTTAAAAAATTCCCCCACTTCCTGTCCCACTTTGGCGAGGGCCATTTCAATCACCAGCAAGAAAAATCCTATCGAAATGGTTTGCCCAATGATCTCCCGGCTAAACCCGCGAGATTGAGTCATTCGCCAAGCCACCACAAGTTCCAACGCCACTAAAAAAAGCACAAACCAACCCAGCGTATGGGGTGGATTTGAATCCCAGTCTTGAAGTTGACGCCTACGATTTTTAAAGAAATCCGCCACTTCGTGGAAGATATTCCTTCCTCCTTCGCGTGATGTAAGAACTTCGAAGTCCATTATTGGAAAAGGTACTGGAGTTTAACTTCGGCCGAAGCGGCGCCGGTTAGTTTTTCAAAGGGGCTTTTGGAAATAAGGGCGAAAAGTTTTTCCAAAGAGGGTCTGTCTTTTTGGAAAATGATTTCGGGTTTCTTGTTTTCCAATCCGGCTAATTTTTTGGCGCCTTCAATGGCGTCATCCAAGCTTCCAAGTTCATCTACCAATTTATTTTTAAACGCCATCTGCCCTGAGAATATCCGTCCATCCGCCAGCGGTCTCAAGGTAGCGTCATCCATTTTGCGGCCTTCTTTGACGGCTTGGAAAAACTGACCATAGGCGTCCATTAACACTTCTTTAAAATACGCCCTTTCTGTTTCCGTCATCGAACGAAACGGGGACCCGGAATCCTTCATGCCACCCGATTTAAGAGTTGTAAACGAAACGCCGACCTTATTGAGGAGAACCTGGACATTGGGAAGCTGCATAATAACGCCGATAGAGCCCGTGAGGGACCCAGGTTGGCAATAAATTTTGTCACTCAAGGAGGCCACGTAATAACCGCCGGAAGCTGAGATATCGCCAAAAGAAGAAACAATAAATTTCCCTTTGGCTTTTAATTTCTTAATCGCGCCATGAATTTCCTGAACAGCTCCCACGGATCCTCCCGGAGAATTGATTCGCAAAACAACGGCTTTAACTTCCTCTTTATCTTTGATTCGGTTCAGCGTGGCCACAAGTTCATCCACGGACTGACCGCGGGCCAGCGATCCGTGTTCGAACGATATGACGCCTTCAATAGGAATGACCACGATTTTTTCATTGTCTTTGACCGGTTCGCCTTTCTGCCGCACAAGAATGAATAACCCCAAGGCAAAAATGGCGATGTGGAGACCGATCAACAGGTTGAGGGGACGGGGAATTTTGACGCGAAGGTTCATTTTTTTTCCTTTGGTTTTTCGAAGACGGGTGGAGGCAAGTTCTTGTCTCCCCTTTCTTCGATATCAGATTTCATTTGGCGGACAACCTTATATATCGAACGGTATTCAAGGCCAGCCTCTTTGACCAAGGTTTCCAGTGGCACAAGATCTTTGATCCTGCGGTTGCCGATTTCTTTTAGTTTTTTAACATCGGAATCGGAAATAAGAACAAGCGTGATAATTTCGGTCCGGCTAAATCCTTTCCGTTCGAACTTGACCAATTCCCGAAGGTCCAAATTAAAATCATCGGCAAGGTGGCGGTAAAATGGAGATCCGATGGGAGTGGTGGAGGCCGCAATTTCTTCGGGCGTTAATTCTGTTTTTTTGGCCCCCGCATAACAAGATCCGGCGAAAACAAGAATTAGCGTCATCCAAACGAAGGCTGCTTTTATCATGGATGTTTGGAATGCGTAGACAGGTTTCTTACTTTGATCTTGGCTTCTTTAAGAAGTTTGAGCGCTGCGCCGCCCAGTGGATAAGCGGTGTTATAGACCACTTCCGAAAGACCTGAATTGATAATCATCTTCGTGCAAAGAAGACAGGGTGAGAAGGTCGTAAAAATGGTTGCTTGTTTGATGCCAATTCCATGGTAAGACGCTTGAACAATCGCGTTTTCTTCGGCATGGGAACAAAAACATTCCGTTAAACCGGCTCCGCTGGGATTAAAAGCGTTACAGCGAGGGCACCCGCCTTCATTGCAGTTTTTCACGCCCCGAGGAGTCCCGTTGTACCCGGTTGAGATGATCCGTCCGTCTTTTACTATAACAGCGGCCACTTTCCTTTTCATGCAGTTAGAGCGGGATGCGACAACTTTCGCGATCTTCATGAAATACTCATCCCATCCGGGACGAGGTTGGTTCATCAAGATCGAAGCGCAAACTTTGTTAATCGCCTCATGGAAAGTTTCCAGGCTGGCATTGTTGGTGACTCGATGGTCCGCCATTTTCGCGCAGGCGTTTAAATTCTGCTTGGTGGGATCAACATTGTGGGACTCTTCGGCTTCATGCTTGATAAATTCTTCATACGTCTTGATGTCCCCATCCCGGCTTCTCTTTTTGATTCGTTCAAACCGTTTTTGAGGAGAAGCTTCAATGGAAAGCAACACAAATTCTTTCGTTCGACGGAAAGCGATGACTTCTTCGGGGTTTCGGAACGAATCGATCACGTAATGACGGTCGTCTTCAATCCAATCAATAATTTTATCAGCCAAGACGGAGGGGCCCATTTCATTTCGAAGTTGGTTACCCAACCAAACCAGATTATCTCTGGTGACTGGTTTCTTTAACTTCTTAAGTTCTTCACGAAGAACGTCTGAAAGTGAATAAAAAGTGAATCCTCTTTTCTTTAAGTACTCGCCGACTTCACCTTTGCCTGAAGCATTTTTTCCCGTTAATCCAATTATCATGGTGACGGATTATATCTTAAGCGCAGCCTTTAAAACGATCACTCCAACAACAACCAACACGGGCCCCAAGATCACTTGAAAGAAGGCCCCCCATCCCAAGCCACTGATGACCTCATCCTCCGACGCGGCAAAAATCATTAAATTGTCCGGCCCCATTCTCACGAGCGTCAGAGGTGTTTCTATTTTTTCCGGAACCTTGTTCATTTCTTTCTTCAATTTTTCTTGTTCCATTTGTTGCTGTATTTCCAGAAGGCCTTTTTCCCATTCCAACGAGTCGACTTCGCCATCATTGTTTATGTCCAGCGCTTTAAAAAGGGTGGCATTGGATTTAATTAATTTAGCGGCCTCTTGAAGTGAAACCGATAAGCTACCGGAGCGGGGCTGATCTTGAGGACAAGCGAAACCAAGAATAAAAACCGGATCGCCTTCTCTAACGATGTGCGCCGTAAGTTTTAAGGACCGCATAAAGGATCCGCCTTTGGCCTCCAAGAATAATTTGGTCATGGGGTCGGCTGATCCGCCGAAAATGGAACCCGTTTGACATTGCACGGTTGGAGTCCTTTTCAGTTGGGCCCCTTTGGGAAAAATGAGAGCTTCGCCGGTTGCGTCCGTCATGATAAAGGGACTTGCCGATGAATCAGCCTTGTAGATGGAGACCCATCTTTGATTTTTACCGGATCCCTGAAGCTCCTCAACTTTGACGCTGTAATAGGCGCAGGGTTGCGTATAGATGGGATCAAAGAGAGTCTTCGTTGCCTTGGCGATACCGGCCAACTCCACCAACCCCATGGCCATGGATCTAATTTTCGATGTGGCGAGGCCGCTGATCTTCCTTTTTAATTTGAGAAGTTTAAATCCTTGAATGAACAGGATAAGGCCCGAGCCGACAAGAATCAATCCACCGACCATCGTGCCTGTGGCGTTGTGAACAATCAAGGGACGTTGATATTAATCTCGACGTCTTTGCGGTCTTCTTCGGAGACTTTGAACATTTCCTGGGACTTAAGATTCATTTTTGAAGCGACTAGGGTGTCAGGAAACGATTCAATTCGGATGTTGTAGTTGTTCACGGACTCGTTGTAGAACTCCCGCCGGTCGGCGATTTGGTTCTCTAGGCTGGAAATTCGGTTGTGGAGATTTTGGAAGTTGGATTGGGCTTTAAGATCTGGATAGTTTTCAGATAAGGCGAACAGTTTCCCCAACGCAGAAGAAAGCATTCCTTCTTTTTGAGCTTTATCCGCGACGCCTTGAGCGCCCGCCGCTGAATTTCGAAGCGCAATGACATCCGTAAGAGTTTTCTTCTCATAACTCATATAGGCTTCACAGGTTTTAATGAGCTTCGGAATTTCATCGTGCCGCTGTTTTAAAAGGACGTCGATGTTTCCCCATGCTTTTTGGATGTCGTTCTTAACGACGATGAGACTGTTGTAAATGGTTACCAAATAGCCGACAAATGCCGCTACCACAAATCCGAGAACAATTAAAACAACCAATACTGACATGAAGCCTCCTTTGAATAATTTATCAATCAATTATTATCGAAAACCACCGATTTATCAACGGAGATTAACATTAAGATATGTATAATCCGTGCCTGCACTGAGCGAACGAAGTGAGTCGAAGTGGTCGTAGTGAAATGGATATCACTCAAGCCTCCGAAGCTTGCGTTCTGGGTTCGAGTCCCAGCGACCACAATCAAAACTAAGTACCCAGAACTCAGATCTCACTACAAACGACATTAGATCTTGCCCGATGCATCTTTTAGACGCTTTGCGCCTGTAAAAAAGACACTCATGGCGACAATTTGAATGACGTGATACAAATCATTGTGATTAAACCCATCTGAAAAGCCAATCCGATGATGCTGGAAAGCAGCCCCAACAAAAGAAATTAATACGCCCGCCACAAGCCATCTAGCTTCTTCATTATTCCGGTCGGCGAAAAGGCCTCTAACATGACAAATAACAACCCCGATCATGGCGGGCACATAATCCAAAACAACTATAGAAAACGAATCCGATCTCAATACCAATATTGAAAACACGAAAAATTTAGAAACAACCAAAACAGCAAGCCAAAACCGATACGGATTTTTTAATTTTGCCCATAAGGATCCGAGCAGCATGCTGAGACTCATAACTCCTGCTAAAAGGAGTGTGATTTTCCACAAAATCACTTGGGTTAATGGGGCAAAGTAATTTAGGAACCCATGATAGGTTCCCCCCGTAAAAGCGGCAAGTCCCGTGGCATTAAAAGCGATTCCCCAGAAAAGAACCGAACGTTTCCCATCCCTCTTCCCAATTATTAGAAGACGGCTTCCCAAAAAAATAGAAACAGTTCCCAATAAGTAGTCCGTTATCATGGTCATCGGTTCGGTGATATTCATTTGGCCGTCCCCCCTTTTTCTGCCACACAAATGGATTCTCCCTTGGCCAAGGGAATTTGATCCCAACCCTTTGATCGTAAATATGTTTCGCGTAAATAATCCGCTCTAAGAATACGCAGGGAACGCCATCCATTTGAAGCAAGAAACGCGGGGATCTTCTCAACTTCAATTCCCCATTTGAACCGTTCTCCTTTAATTTTTAGCCACAGATCAACAATCGAACTGGAATTTTGAAATCGAATCGTTCCATCGGGGGCCATCTCCATAAAAGTAAAAGCGACGACGGGATCCATCTTTTTTAATTGGGAGAATCCAGAAAAAACAGCTTCGACTTCCGTTTGCGTGAGATACATAAGAACACCCTCTATCACGAACACGGTGTTCTTTTGCGGATTAAAACCGGGAAACGAGAGTAGTTTTTCAAGCCAATCTTCCTGTCTAAAGTCGACAGGAATAAAAGATAGATTTTTTCCATGGGTCGTGTTTTTATTCAAGGCATTCTTTTTGATTTGCTGAGTGGCGGGAAAATCGAGTTCAAAAAAATGAACGTCGCTGTACTCTCTGTGAAGGCGAAAAGCCAAGGTGTCGAAGCCCGCACCGAGAACGGCCACTTGGGAATAATTCTTTTGCAGATATTCTCTGACAATATTTTCTAAGCAGTGTTTGCGCAAAACACAGTGAACAATAAATCCGGACGTGCCTATTTTTTCAACGATCCTGACCAATATTCGAAACCATGTCTGGGGAATAAACTTTAAAAGAGTGGAACCAAATGAAGAATATTCTTCAATAAACCAAGATGAAGGTTCGCCCCATTCTCCTGGAACAAGAAAACTGAGGTTCCGGTCTTTCGAAAGAAATACAGTGCTGGCGGCAATGAGGCGGGCGGTCGCGCTGGGTTTATTTGCTTTCATTCAGCTCTGGCGAGAACATTTTTTTGTAATGCCGGTACCATTCGCTTTGAAAGCGTTCTTCCGGGTCGTATTTCTTTTTAAGTCCGAGAAATTCCGGGAATTGAGGATAGCAGGCCAAAACTTGGTCTTTTCTGGCGAAACGGTGATAGGTCAGGTAATAGCTTCCTTGACGCTTCACAGCCATATCGATAAGAGTTTGAAATTCCTTGGCCGCCCGCGCCAACCCCTCTTCGGTTTGAATCACATGGAGATTAAAAATGACACAAACATATTGTTGCTTGGCCCAAGCGAGAAAACTTTCCTCATCCTTTTCTATTAACCGGATTGTCCCGTAAATTAATTCGACCTTGTCATTTTTGAAATAAGACCGTGCCTCATCCATAAAATCAACCAACTTTGACCTTGGCACGTAAATTTCCGTAATCATTTCGGTCGTCACTGCTTTATCGCCCAGTCGTTGGCTAACTTCTTTATGATAATCGTCGACATAAAAGCTTAATTGCTGGAGGTCAGACCAATAAATTTGCTTGTTTGTCGTCAGATAGTAATCGGAATATTTTTCAAATGCTTTTTTCCGATCAACATGAACCATGTGGTAAAGCTCGCGCCAATCCTTCTCTGAGAGTTCTTTTTTGGACTCAGGGACTATCGCTTGGGGATCGGCAGGTTGATAACATGAAAAGACACCGGTTCTAAGAAATTCATCGGAGTTTCCATCCGTATTAAATTGAAAATCTCCATATAGAAATCCATTTCGAATACGATCTTCAAATCCGGATATCAAATCTTTGATATCAATAATTTCAACAATCCGCTGCGTCTTGAATCGAGGTGTAAGTCTTATCTTTGCCGAGGCGATCACGCCAAACAGACCATATCCGCCGGTCGTTAGATAAAAAAGATCCTTGTTTTCGTTCCGGCTGCACGTCTTCTTATCTCCATTTGCATCGATCAAGATAAAGGATTCAATATCTTGGATAAACGGCTTGTAGATGAGTCCCCGGCCATGGATATTTGCGGAAATGGCGCCGCCGATCGAGAGTCGATCCGTTCCCGTTTGTTTTTGCCGGATGCTCCAAACCTTCGTTTTTCCCTTTTGCATATCGATCAATTGATGGATGAGTTCGGGCCATTGAATACCGGTTTCAACTTCAACGATTCCCTTCTTCTGGTCCAAATTTAAAATTCTCTTCATTCCATTCATGTTGATGAGAACGGTTCCCTTGCCAAACTGTTGTCCCCCCATGGCGTGGCGCCCCGCCGCAATGCTGACGGCCCTCCCTTCGGATTTGGCGGAACGCACAATCCGTTGAATGTTTTCAATTGAATTGGGAGTCTCAATGCGGCTTACTTCGGTTTGGTTGAGTTGCGATTGAACGTCATTGACGATCTCTCCAGCTCGGCCCGAATGCGAAAAAACCGAAATAAGGATCAAGAATGAGAACAGTCGGTGGAAATATTTCATAGCAAAGCCTCAATGGGTATTAGTTTTTTGAGCCAGATTTTGAATCTTTTTTTTCTTGATACCAAAGAATCAGGGTTATCGGTCCGGGCATTCCAACTGTTTTCCGGTTTCATGTCGGTGAGGATCGCTTGTTCAACTGGGCCGGCGATTTTTGCGTTTGTGATGAGGATGCCGACTTCGGTGTTGAGATGCGTGGAGCGGGGATCCAGGTTAAATGTTCCAACAAAGAGTGTCTCACCGTCGATCACAAATGTTTTCGCATGGATCGCAAAGACCGGTGGGTTTTGATTTTCTTGGGCGAACCTTTGAAACAATTCTTTCTCAATCTCTGGATTGGGTTTGTATTCATAAACTTCAATTCCTGCCGCGAGTATTTCTTTTCGCTGGCTGTGGTATCCACTGAATGCGTATAAGTTGTCGGTTGAAGCCATGGAATTGGTGTTCACGCTAACTTTGACGCCTTTCTCAATTAAACCTTTAAAGAATTCCAACCCCCCTTTGGGCATCACAAGGTAAGGAGACTGGATCACGATTCGAGACTTCGCTTGGGCCAATGCCTCTAAGATGGATTGCGTGGTGTCTCCGCGCCCGGACCAGCCTTCATCGGTTTTCCCCGGCTGATCATGAATGAAGCGGATATTGTCCCACACCATATCTTTCAGGAGGCCAGAGAATTTTTCGGGCAAATTCTTTAATGCGGATCGAACTTCATCCGAGAAATTTTCGGGTTTTTTAGCGTAGTCATGTAATTCGTTGATTAATTGCTTGGTGCGGTCTTCCATCAGGTTCGCCGCCTCCTCTTTTAGAATTGTTTCAACCGGAACGCTGAGAGGACTTTCCCAGAAGGCGTTAAAACTATTCTGCATGCCACCAACCACCGGTCCCACAATCAAAATATCCCGGTCGCGGAAGTTATAAGTTTGGTCATAATCGAAATACTCATCGGCCATGTTTCGGCCTCCCGTAATGCCAACCGTCCCATCAACAATAAAAGTTTTGTCATGCATTCTTTGGTTCAGTTTCCGGAAATCTCGAAGCGCGTTGAAAGCTTTCCTTAAAAAGGAAACTCCCACGGTTGTCTGAGGATTGTAGATGCGAATGTCAATGCGCGGATGGGAAGCGATGACCAACATATTTTCAGGAGATGCGTCGATTCTAAAGTCATCCACGATAATACGCACGTGGACCCCTCGGTCTGCCGCCCGCAATAACGCTTCGCTCGCGAGAATGCCTATGTTGTCCGTGCTCCAAATGAAATATTGGATATCGAGGGTTTTTTCTGCATGATCACCCAACCATGCGCGGGCCAAAAGTGAATCCTCTCCCCGTTCAAGAACGTAAGCGCCGCTTTTATTGGTTGGGATCGATTTAAGGTAGGGCTTAAGATTAAGGGCTAATACAGACTGCTTGAAAAATACACCAACAAGGAATGTAATTAAAAGAATGAAAACAGTTTTACGCATTTTTTATTTTTTCTGAGATTATTTTTTTTACTTCAGGCATATCCACTTTTCCAGAACCCAAGACGGGAATCGCTTCAATAGAAATGAATTTATCTTTAGCGGGAATCCAAAGCTTAGGAATGTCCGAAGCGTTTAAGTCTTTCCAGAGTTGATCGATATCTCCTGTGAAACCGGCGGTCACCACAACCAAGGCCTCCCCTTTTTTCTCGTCTGGAATGCTGCTGACGACAAAAATTCGGTCTACCGACTTGGCCATTTCATGGAGTTTTTGCTCCACCATGATATGCGGGACCATCTCTCCCCCAATTTTTGAAAATCGGGAAAGCCGGTCAGTGATTTCAATAAATCCGTCCTCGTCAATATTTGCGATATCTCCTGTTGAATACCATCCATCTTTAATCACTTCCGCGGTTTTTTCCGGCTCATCCAAATAGCCGCACATGACATTGGGACCTTTAACCATTAAGAGCCCCTGTTCTCCCGGTTTTAACAAAGCACCCGTTTGAGGATCGACGATTTTAACGCTGATGCCAGGAATGGGGCGACCAATTTTTCCAACTTTGCGTCCCACTTGGAAAAGCTCTCCATCCATAATATCGGGGACATTGAGCGCCACAACAGGAGATAATTCAGTACACCCATATCCTTCCAGAATAGGAACTCCGTATTTTTCTTCCCAACTCTTGGCCAACTCTGGGCGAAGCTTTTCTGCTCCTGCAACGGCAAACCGCAAGGTGGCGAACTTCTCTTTATCAATACGGCGAATGTAGGCTGATAAAAATGTCGGGGTGCCAATTAAAAAAGTGACTTTTTCTTTTTGGCAAAGGTCTCCGATGGTTTTTGAGTCCAAGGGGTTGTTATGATAGGTGGCCTTAAATCCAGCCAGAAGCGGAAACCACAGTGAACCGGTAAAACCAAATGAATGAAAGAAAGGCAGGACGCCGAGGATGACATCATCATGGGTCATTTTAAGAATCATGGTTAAGGATTGAATGTTGGATAAGACGTTTCCTTGGCTGAGACAAACGCCTTTGGGAATACCCGTGCTGCCGGAGGTAAACATGATGGTGGCCATGTCATCGAGAGAATGGGATGCCTTTTTAAAATAAGTCCTTTTCAAAATAAACAACGGAAGGATTCGCAGCAGCAAACCAGTTAAGATTTTCTCAGATTTGCTTATTCCTTGAAGCACCGACTCAATGAGAATATGGTTTTCATTTTTCTCCCAACCCAGCTTCTCCAGCATTTTGGCGGAAGTAATAATCTTTTTCACTCCAGCTCGAGCAGCAATTTGATCGACGGCCTCTTTGCTTAAGGTGTAATTAAGATTGAGGGGCGTTGAACCTTGTGACGCCAAGGCAACGTTGGCGAGAACTCCCGCAACGCAGGGCGGAAGTAAGATACCTACCGCCTTATCTAAATTAAGTTTTTTCCCTAATAACGCTGACGCCGTTAGCAGTTCTAAATAACTTAATTCCATTCCGCTGGAGTCACTCACAATTTTTTGGCTGGGCGATGTTTTTACTTGTGATAGAAAGGTTTCAAAGAGCGTTGGATCTTTTTTTCGATGGGCCCGGAAAGCTTCTGAGCCCAAATCCATAACTTCCTGTCTGATTTGATGAGGAGCGGCCTTAAACATCGGTTTGCCGAAAGTGACAGTGACCGGATATGGAATTTGTCGCGGCCATTTCCATAGCCATTTCTTTCCTTCAAAACTAAAAATGCTTCCCCAGACTCCTTCTAAGTGAACTGGAATAATGGGAACGTTATCCATTCCCTTCATGATAATTTCCAAGCCCCGTTTAAATCCCATGACGAATCCACCCAAGCGAGAGATTTCCCCTTCCGCGAAGATGCAAACCAAATGACCTTCCTCTAATTTTTTTCGGGCCGCCAATAGTGAACGCATGATTTCTTTTGGGTTGTCGTTTTCTGAAATAGGAATCACATCCATTGATTTAACAAACGGACGAATGAAAGGACGGTCGTACATAGCTCTGAACATGATGAATCGAACCAATCTTGATAGAGCTCCAGCGATCAAAAAAGGATCGGCCATTGAGACGTGATTGGGAACCAACAACGCAGGGCCTTGGATAGGGACGTTTTCACGACCACGGACGTTTAATCGATAGAACGTATTGGTCAAGAAATAAAGTAGAAGTCGCATGAAAGCTTGGGGCAGATAGAGATAAATTGTCACAGTCGCGCCCAGGGATAAAAAACCAAGTACCATAAAAACTTGCGCAGGGTTTGCATTGAAGAGAGTATTCATCACCCACAAAAATCCACTGGCCAGTAAAATCGCAATAAAGGACATGAAATTAGCTGTGGAAAGGATGCGTCCCCGTTCAGTTTTGGGACTTCGCAATTGAATAAGAGTATTGAGTGGAATAACGTAAATACCTGAACTCATTCCCAACATAAAAGCATCGAACAAGGTTCGATAGAGTGATCCATGAGAGAAATAAAGGTCTAGAGTAAAGAGACTGGTGCCGATGGCGCCGATAGGAACAAGGCCCAGTTCAACTTTGTCCTTGGAAAGTTTTCCAGCTAGCAAACTGCCCAATGCGATTCCGATTACGATGGCCGTTAGAAGAAATCCAGAAACCTTGTCGGACAAATGCATAACTTGTTTGACGTAAACAAGCGTATTGAGATGGAGCACGCCGCCCACAAACCAGAAGTAAGAGACCGCGATCAAACTTAAACGCAGCGGGCGGTTTCCTTTCACGAGTGTCCAGTTCTTGAAAAAGTCAGGTAACGGATTCCATTTCAATTCTTGCTGGGGATTAGCGGCCGGGACTTTTTCAATAAATAAACTTCCGACCAAAGAACCGATGGCCATCACCCCGGTCATTATGGCAATGGCGTTAATGTTATTGATCAAGAAGGTTCCGGCGATGGTCCCTGTCAAAATGGCGATAAAAGAGGCAACGCTTAATAATCCATTGGCCTGGGAAAGCTCAGCTTCTGTTTTAAGTTCCGGCAGGATTCCATATTTGGCGGGAGCGAAAAATGTGCTTTGGAGCGCAAGTAAAAATAGTGAAACCAAGATGAGCGGGATATTCTCAATATAGATGCCGGTGAGGACCAGGGCCACCACGAAGAGATCAAACGTTTTGGTGAGAACAATAATGCGAGCTTTGCTCCATCTGTCGGCCAAACGTCCCGCTCCCAGTGAAAACAACAAAAAGGGCGCCGCGAAAACAACGCCCGACATGGCCACCATTTTTTTGGCAGACGCTTCGTCCATCCATTTGATGACCAAAAGAGCCACCACGATTTGAAAAACATTATCGTTAAAGGCCCCAAAGAATTGCGTGACCATCAAAGCCCAGAATGATTTCTTGCGAGTTTTGTCGTTCATAAAAAATTGTCCAGTTTTTTAGCCCATCCATCAACATGGGATGCGACAAGGAAGGCGACGGCGATGGCGGTTAAGATGTCCATAGTATAGTGGGCTCTGAGGATCAAAACGATGACAATTTCAAAAAGGGCGATGGCCCCTGCGGTTATCGTAAGCCAAGTTTTTTTAAATCTAGCCAATTCCGTGACGGCAAAAACAGCGATTGCTGTGTGTCCGGAAAAGAATAGATCTGTTGAGACACCATAGGTGACCAGGAGCGATGGAAATCCAGGGTCGTGCCAAATCATATGGGGTGGCGGAGGGAGGGCTGTGAAGGCCTGACAAATCTGCCGAAGAGAAAAAATAATAAGCAGCCCCAAGATCGGCCGAATGGTGGGGCCGAAGATTCCCCATCCCAAAAGATAAAGCCCCATTAAATCGATAAACAAAGAACTAACGATCAAAGCCACATTCGCTTGAGGACGATTGGCCTCAAAGTAACCATTCATCGAAGTCGTCATAATATGGACCTGATCCCCAATTCCCTCTGGCGGCAGGTCTCTTTTGCCAATCAAGGATTGACTCCAGAACCACAACCCTAAGGCCAGGGCGACAACAATAGCGCGCTTAAGTTTATTTTTCATTATTCCCAATCTTCAAATGTTGTGACGACTTTACTTTTAATCTTAATCAGCGAGTCCCTCTTAAATTCAAAAATTCCTCCCAACGTTATAAGAGTCAAGCCGCCGAGTCCCAAATATATCCAACGAGGAACAGTTAAGAAGAATTGGCGTGATTGAATGAATCCATTCCCCACCAAAACAAAGGCGCTTCCAAACGTTAAGTATCGATTTTTCTGATGGATCCCCAACAGCATGAGAATCAAGCTGGAAATGCCGAGAAAGAGACCATGCCACTCCCATGCCTCTTGCATGGATTCAATCGATGAGGGCAAATAAAGGATGACCATCGCCGCGCAATAAATGAAATCTCTTAAATCTTTTTTGTCTCGGTGATTGTATCCCGCCCAAAAAAGATAGAAAGCGACGGGAGCCGTATAGATTTCAACATAGTGAATATTTCTAGAAGAGAAGAAAAGTTCACAAGACGCTAAAATCAACAACATTCCTACATGTTTATATTTTCCTTGATAATGAATCCAACTAACGGCTAAGGAAATAAGTCCATAAGCCAGGAAGACCTGCCATGCGATCGCATGGTTGTTTAAGCTGAGGCCCATGCTGATTAAACTGAACGCAATAGCAAAAACCTTATACGGAGTAACTGAATTCTCGGGCCGTCCTCGACTCACCAGAGTTCGATAAAAGACCACTCCAAAGTTAAGTGCGACCAGTTGCAGTGAGTAGAGTGAAATGATCGCACGATCATCCAGGCCATACGTCTGACGGAACCAAATCAGGTGCGTGAGGTACAAGCCGGATAAAAAACCGGTGACGAGGTCACGGTCTCCCACCCACGTGGAAGGTAAAAAGGCCAGCGTGCAAATGAGAAGAGCTGGGAATGCCAGCGTTGAATCCGAATAGATTGAGATAGCCGCGATGAAAATGGCCGCCATTTCACCCCAGAGAGAAAAACTTCTTGAAATTTTAGGCAGATTCATGAAACGGAAGAAATAAAAGAGAAGCATTGAAGCCGCTACAATCCAACTCGCGTTAAAAAGATTAAATGGAATATTTAATTTCTGGAGCCCGCAAATATAGACCCACGTTAAACTGAACATCATTGGATAAATAAGAGCCGTTCTTTTTTTAGCTGTGGC
>CAZJOE010000006.1:0-15154 GCA_964547555.1 uncultured Elusimicrobia bacterium
CCCACCACCATTTGTTGGGGAAGGTCATATTCTTTGGCGCTGTATTTGAGACCGCTGCCGATGTTACGAAGGGTGGCGGCCAAACTTAAACCGCGAAGCTGGCCTGTTTCAAAAGGATAAAGAACTCCCAGGTCGGCCATCGGAGCGGAAGCGCTGTAACCGGCCAATTTGGACTCAAGATATTTGAAGTTACCGCCGAAGGAGATTTTGCTTTTTTCAAAAGGTTGATTGGCGTAGGCTGCGGAGAAAAGAAGGTTTGAAGCTTCGAGAGATCCGGTGGGAAGGGAACCGCTGTCATAGCCCTGGATGGTTCCATAATCGAGAAGGCTCACACCGACGGCGAAATTGCCTCGTTTGGTCGGTTGTCCATAAGACGCTTGTTGATAACGAACCCCATCAACCAAAGCGTAATGCATCAGAGAAATTTCTTGAAAGCGAAGGGTGCTGAGTCCGGCGGGGTTCCAGTAAGCGGCGTTCACATCATTAGCGACAGCAGATTGAGCTTCCCCCATGGCCGCGCCGCGGGCGCCGATTCCGATCTTTAGAAAGTTGGCTGCCGAGGATCCCGGCGTGGCGGCGGAAGAAACAGCCACCATCCCCGCTATTAATAGGAAGGCCTGAATGAAATTTCGATTTCTTATAGAAGCGTGGTTAGAGCTCATGGTCGTAAACATACTGTAACAATGTGGGGTTAAGGATTCCTTAAGATCGGGTTAAAAGAGAGTTAATTTGATTTGTTTTTGAGGCCGATTTGAGACTGAGGAGGGATACTAAAAAACAGCTTGTTAAATCAACTGAAAAAGGGGGCTCCTTCAAAAAATTGAGTGGTTTTTTTAGTAGCAAAAAGATTGTGAAATTATCATTATTTGCGAATATGGATTCTAGGAAAGATCCTTAATTTATGGAGATCACATGAATAATTCATCGCATTTTATCGTCGGAATATTAGTTCTGTTAACCCCCCACCTAGCCCATGCCGAAGATGCCTTTTCTCTCTTTGAGGAGGAAGCCCTTTTGGTGGCCGCTTCTCAGTTTCCGCAGACGATCTCGGAAGCCCCCGCCAGCGCTTACGTCGTCACTGCTTTAGACATCGAGCGTTATGGTTACCGCACTCTGGCCGAAGCGCTTCAAAGTGTGCCTGGAATCTACGCCACCTATGACCGCAATTACACCTATCTTTGGTTTCGAGGATTTGGCCGGCCCAGCGATTACAACAACCGCGTGCTGGTCCTCATCGACGGGCACCGAATCAATGACCATATTTACGGCGGCGCTTACGTCGGGCATGATTTTTCCGTTGATATAAAAGCCGTCGATCACATTGAAGTGATCAAAGGCCCGGCCTCCTCTTTACACGGGGACAGCGCTTTCTTTGGGGTGGTTAACGTTGTCACAAAAAAAGCGGGCAAAGCGCCGCTCGTGGAAGTCTCTGCGGAAGGCGGAAGTTATGGGACCCACAAAGAATTTGTCGCCGTGGCGCCTGAATTTAAAAACGGACTTAAAGGCTATTTTTCCGGTTCTTATCGTCATATGGACGGACAATCTCTCACCTATCCGGAATTCAGCGACATCAACAATGGCGTGGCGAGCGGAAGGACCGATGAAGAAAGCAGCGCCACTTTTTTCGGGCAATTATCCTATGCCGGTTTCACCTTGACGGAGAACAGCAGCAGCCGAACCAAACATGTCCCAACGGGTTCCTTCGGCACGCTCTTTAATAGCCCGGACACCCAAACCACAGACCCGTGGTCTTACGTTGATCTTAAGGGAGAACACCAGCTTTCGCCGAACTTCCTCCTGACCAGTCGTGCCTATTATGATTGGTATGACTACAACGCTAATTACATCTTCGGCAACGACACGCCTCCACCAACAGTTTCTAAGAACGTGGACTTTTTAATTGCACGTTCTTATGGTCAGGAGCTTCGTGCGCGATTGACGCCGTGGGGAACGAACAACGCGCTGACTATAGGCCAGGAATATGAAAAAACCAGACGGGGCGTGCAAAAGAGCTACACCGAAGGGGCGCCTCCTCCACCGGACATTGATGTCAACACCACCCCTTATCGCTGGGCGGCCTATTTACAACAGGAGTGGCAGCCCTATTCGGACCTCTCTCTTACATTGGGTTTGCGTCGAGACTATTTTGAAACATTTGGGCCCACCGTTAATCCCCGATTCGCCGCCATCCACCGTCTTTGGAGAGACAGCCTTGTCAAACTCTTATACGGAACGGCGTTTCGCGCGCCGACTTCTTATGAAATGTTTTACGGAAGCGAGTCAACTTTTTTACCCAATCCGGCTCTGGTCCCCGAAGAAATTTCCTCCGCCGAGCTGGTTTGGGAACAGCAATTTTCCGGAAGCGGCGTGCTCAGAGTTTCGGGCTATCAAAACAGAGTCAAGAATCTCATTGATCAGACTGATCTTGAAGATGGTATCCATATCCAGTCTCAAAACCAGGGTTCCATAAAATCCGTGGGCATGGAGCTTTATTCCAAATGGACATGGAACAGATCTCTTTCATCTTTTGCCGGCTATAATCTACAGAAAACCAGGGACAGCGATGGCCAGGTCCTGTCCAATTCCCCCACTCACAGCGGATCCGCCGGTTTGAGCGCCTGGATAGAACCCACCCGAACAACCATTAGCTTGCAAAGTTTTTTTATTAGCTCCCGGCGCACCCTGCAGGATACAAGGCTTCCGTTTACGACCCTCTTCTCTCTCACGGCTCGTCAACAGCTCTGGAAAATCGGTCCCACCATTTATGCCAGCGTTTATAACTTGTTCAACAGCAACTACGCTGTATCCGGAGCGCTCGAACATACCCAAGCCGCCATTCCTCAAGATGGACGAAATTTCTTGATGGGGCTCGAATACAAATTTCGATGAAGATTTTCATTCTCGCGGCACTGATAACTGGCGCTCAAGCCCAGGTGGGGAGCGCTGAAGTCGTCGCGGTGATGAGTTCAGAATCGGGACACTATAAAGAGGCCTTCAGTGGTTTTCAAGAAGCGTTCGGCCAACCTATTCGGGTTGTGAACCTCCAGACGGAAAAAACAAAAACTTTCGAATCAAAATTAGTCGTCGCTTTTGGAGTGAAAGCTGCCATGGAGGAGTATCAGCCTGGGA
Source organism: uncultured Elusimicrobia bacterium (assembly GCA_964547555.1). Lineage (GTDB taxonomy): Bacteria > Elusimicrobiota > Elusimicrobia > F11 > F11 > CAZJOE01. The sequence continues at coordinate 3,130 of CAZJOE010000006.1, forward strand.
CTTCCCTTATTATTTGCCTGGCTCCCGGCGCCAGTGTCAGGCCGGATCGCCCTCAAGGCATTTCCACTTATATAGAAATGGCGCCTCAGGCGGGCCTTCTTTTTCCCAAACTAAAAGCGCTTCAGCCATTGCTCCAACGATTGGCCATATTTTGGGCATCCGATTCGCTTAAGAATTACGTCCTTCAACTTGAAAAAGATTCTGCTTCTGCCAACTTAAAAATAATCCTCGTCAGAATGGCGGATTCTTCGCTGCTCCCCGAACGGCTGCGCGAAATCCAAGGAAAAGTCGATGCGTTCATAGTGATGCCCGATCCGCTCATCATCAACTCGCAGAATTTCACCACCATGAAAGTATTTTCGTGGTCCAACCATGTGCCCTTTTATGTTCCGACCGCGGGGCTGGTCGAAATGGGTGGAACGGCCTGCGTTTCCAGCAGCTTCAAGGAAATCGGCTACAAGGCGGCGCAAGTCGCGCAAAATGTTCTCAAGGGAAAACCAATGGAAAGAACGGTATACGCCGACAAGGTAGAAATGACCATCAACCTAAAAGCCGCCGAACAGGTCAACCTAAAAATCCCGCCGGAAGTGTTGGAGAAGGCGAATAAGGTTTTTCGATAAAAGCGCTTTTTGGCCTGCCCCTTTTGATAACATTCCGCTAGTTTCTGAGACTACCCTCCTCCCTTCACTCCCTCTAGTCAGACGAAAAACCCCTCCAAAAAAATAATTGAGTTGATAGTAGGTTATAAGCTACTATAGAGGAGCGTGAAAAATGGAGGTTGTTCCAAAACAAATTAGTTTCTTTCAGCTTGAGGATGGTCGAATTCCATTTTCAGAATGGGTTGATTCGATTGAGGATAAAAGGGCTGTAAAAATTATCAGGGCTAGGTTGCAAAGACTCAAGTCGGGTCTTTTAGGAGATTATAAGAGTGTCGGGCCTGGTGTACTTGAGGCACGAATTCACTACGGTCCCGGTTATCGAATTTACTTCGGGCAAATAGGGAATACAGTCATTCTCTTGCTTTGTGGTGGAGAAAAAAACAGCCAATTGCAAGACATTGCAAGAGCACTTGATTATTGGATGAATTTCAGGAGGAGATATATATGAAACCATATGTTGATTACGATGAATGGTTGTTTAAAAGACTTAAAAAAGATGATGAGGACGCATTGCTTTACTTAAACGCCTGTTATGAAGACGGTCTTCCCTCGCTCTTTTTGACCGCGCTTCGAAACGTCGTCATTGCTCGAGGAGGCATTGCGAAAATGGCGAAGAAAGCGAAGCTTAATCGTGAACACCTTTTTCGCATGCTCTCTGATAAGGGCAATCCTGAAATCCAATCCTTAACAAAATTATTGGATGTCTTGGGCTGGAGAATTCAGTTTACGGAAAAAGAAAAGCCAAAGAGGAAGCACCAACAAAAGGCGGTAAAACTGCGAAAAGCGGCGTGAAAATTAGCGGATGATGACGAGTTTGCCGGTGGTTTGGAGGCCGGAGCCGTCGATGAAGAAATAGTAGACACCGCTGGCGAGGGGTTTGCCTGAGGAATTGGTAACAGGCCAGTTGTTATATTGACCATCATTCTGGGGGATAGGCAAGCTGGCTACTTCTTCTCCAGCCACCGTGACAATTTTGATAGTGCCCGAGGCAGGAAGATCTCTAAAACTGATTCCCAGAGGATGTTGCTTTTGAATGTAGGGAACGGGAAAAGCGCGCGGGCCAGCCGAAGCTGAAACCACACCAATAAAAATCAAACCTAAAAATCCGATTAATTTATTCATATTTACCTAATAATCACCAATTTTCCTTTCTTTTGATTGCCGCCGGATTTAATGATGTAGAAGTATACATCCGGAGCGACCGCCTGGCCATCGGCATTCTTCACGTCCCATGGATAGCTGTTGCCCGTAGGGATTTGAATTTCCTTCACCAATTCGCCCGTCACTGAATAAATTTTGATCTCTCCCACATCAGGAAGGTTTGTGAATGTAATTTTAGTGTCCCCCTTAGACTCAACAAAAGGAACGGGATAAGCATAAGCGGAACCGACTTCCATCGAGGGAGCGCCGACCATCGCAAACAGGCCCAATTGGAACACCTGGGCCACCAAGACTTTATTTTGCGCATCGATGGTGACGCTGGGGATCTTGACCCACAAATTGGTGGCTTCGTCGTAGCGGTAAATACCCAAGGTCGCCACTTTGATCTTCGCGTTGGCGGGCGGTAGATCTTGCGCGGGCACGTTTTTCGCGGAGAGAGGCGACAGGCTGGTGGCCTGCTCATCCACAAAGCCGTCGTTGTCGGCGTCGAGATACGGAATGGTGATGACCGCGGCTCCTTTTAATTTGCCGGAGAGAGGCGCTCCGTTTTGACCGAATTGTCCGACGAATCTTTGCGACATCGGAGTCGATTGAGTTCCGCCCAAGGACATCTGACGCTGCGTGGCGACGCCGGCGCCGCTTGGATCAAATCCAAATGGGAAGCTGCTCGGATCGGTTTCGACGCCGATCGAAACCGGTTCCGGCAACGCGCCCGCGGCCAAGCGAACCGTCATCAAGGTGCGGCCGTCAGGATCTTTCATCGCAAACGCGCTTTCTTTGGATGGATCCAAGTGCGTACGGAAGTAATAATGAAATTCTCTGGCTGCATTGATAGCAGTGTCTTTTACTCTTTCTGTGATAACCATTTCATAGAGATATCCTGCTTCCAATCCACGGGGGAAAGAAATATCAACTTTATTGGTATTAAGAGCATCGAGAATGGCGACGTAATCAACTTCTTTGGGAGTTGAAATAGTCTGACTCATGTTATCTTGAACAGCGCGAATCACAATATTCGCAGGCGAAATAGTATTGGGATCCATTTGGGCAACTACAGATTCTTTAGCGAAATAAACATGGATTCCTCCGGTCTTGGACGCCCAAGGCACGCCGGCCGCGAATGAAACATCGAGCACGGGAGTTTCAGGGAATCCTTGAAGGACTCCGCCGGTATTGGGAGCGCCATCGAGATCCAACGCTTTGCCCAATTGAGAGAGTGGACGCGCTCCGTTAATCACATCTGCGCCATCATGAATCAACGCGGTGACATAAGGATGATCAATGTCCAGAAACAATTTATACGGATCAGATTTAAATGGTGCGGTAGGAGTACCTTGGTCGTTGTAACTCACCGCGTACAAATACCACACCGTATTAGAATCGAGGATGTCCTCTTTATTCAAGCGAATTTCTTTATCGTCGCTGGCGACATCCCATCTTTCTTCAGTTCCATCAAATACATACGAGTCTTGGGTGCTAAGTTTCACTCGGTAGTAAGCTGCGGTGCCTGGACCAAAAGTTCGAATGTTGGTGCTGGTAAACCGGAAAATAAGAGAGTTGTTCTCAAATCCAGAAGAGCGATGGGTGGTGGACTCAATTTGAGGCGTTTTGGCCAAAGTATAGGCGATGGCTTCATTGGAAGAAATACTGAAACCATTTCCATTGCCAACTTGGATATAAGCTCTCACCAATGTATTGGCTTCAACAGAAAGTGTTTCTTCATACGTCATCATGCCCATCGTTCCTTGATCTCCATCAGGAGGAATGCTGGGCACACGAACGCTGGAGCCGGCCTCATCATTCACGATTCTAAAGCTGGTTTCATCCACGGCATTGTCCTTCCAAGTCCAACGAATTCTGTTCGTCGCTATGCCGATACCACTCGCCAATGTAGGAGGTGCCTTTTCAACTGTAAATCCGGCGCCACGAGCAGAAGGCTCCGTCATGATGTGTGAAATCGGGGGCATACTATTTTCATCACCGTTGCGTGCGTAGACTACGTAAGTGTAGGTGCTGGAAGTCGTGAGTCCCGTATGCGTAAATTTCTTATCCCACTCTTTTTTGGTCTGCCAATAGGGATTATCTTCCGGATCAGTTCCGCCTTGGCGGATCCATTTCGGCGTGGGCAATTCGGCGCCATTCTTCGCGATCCATTTAATTGCGTATTGCGTGTGCGCGGGATTACCAGCGGTTGAGAAGTCCACGTTCAAGAACACGCGATGAGATTCGTCAAAGCCTCGAGTCACCACCACATCTTTAGGAGCATTGGCCAGTGTCCACGCCTCAGATACGGGTTGGGAAGCCGCGCCTTCTGTGCCGTCGCTGGAGATTGCTCTCACCTGAACGCGCAGACGTGTGTTTGGTCCGAGATTTGGAACAAGACCTTGCGCCCCAGGAGCAGCGCGGTAGCTGAAAGTTGTAATGAGAACTTCGTCGAGTTTGCTTCCAAATATTTCATACGCGCTAATAACCGGCACGACCTGGGCATCAAGAATTTCGGAAGGTTCACCCAGCTCATCATCATCAAAGCCGCCCAGTCCTCTTAAGTAATAAAAATGACGAGGGGAAGCAGAAGGGTTCGCCACGGCGGTCCAACTAAATTGAATTCCAGAATTCGTTGCGGACACAAAGTTCAAAGGAGAGGCGCTGCCCGGTTGTGCCCCTTCAACGTTATGTCTGGTTTCTGAAGAACTTGAAGGAATATCATCTTCTCCCTCTCCAGTCGGACGGATAAAGTGTGTAAAGTTAGCGCCCAGAGTTGTGGAAAAGTCGTAATAGCGTTCGAAATGATCGCGATCATTCTTTGACACGTACATTCGGTACGCGTCCGCATTCGCTGGGCTTCCATTCCATTTCAAAAGAACCATGTCATTGTTCTCAACTTCAATTGTCAAAGCGGGTTTCGCGGGAACAGTCGTAATAGGTCCCGGAACGGATGGAGCGGTTGGAACACCATTCCGATTTAAGGCGATAACAGAATAAAGATAATCGGTTCTGGGCAGTAAGTTTTTCCTTTCTCCATTGTTGTCCTGCCACCAGGCCTGAACCCCATTGTTATCCAACAGCCAGGTATCTCGGGTCCGCCACACCGGAGTTAGTGAAGAAGTGCCATCTCCGTTTCCGGTTAAATAATTGTCTAACGTCACATTCTTAATCGCATAAAGAGTGTCGGGTGGATTTCTCTTAAGCTCCACATCCACCTGGTTCACCGTCGCCTCAACATAATTTCCAAACTCAAGGGACCATTTGGCATCCAACCCTGGTTGAACGGGAGTGGAAGCCAAGGTCACGACAAAATCTCTCTCCGTCGGATCTGAAACCTTACCGGCGCTATTAATTGCATAGATTCTGAACCAATAGGTGGTATTGGGATCAAGTGTGTCTATCGTGGCAACGGTGTTCACAACGGTTGAGCTAATGGAATCACTGAATTGCGGAGAAGAGGAAACTTGCAATTCAAATTTCGTCCAATCCGGATTGTTGTTGCGCTCCCAATTGACCGTCACGAAATCGGTTCCGGAAGTTTTTTCTCCAACAACAGGCGTCGTGGCCAATGTCACGACGGGGCCAAAATTCACGAAGGTTGAAGTCGACAAAACGCCCATCGATTTCCCACGGAAATAATAGGTGGTGTTGATCGCCAACGGAGAAGCCTCAACGAAAGAACTCGTGGTTCGAAAAATTGATTCAGCGGCGGTTTCGAAATCATCTTTGGATCGTTCAATCTGATAAACGATCGTATTTGGATTGGTGCCACTGCTCCAAGAAACAAGTAATGACTCCGGTTTGATCTCAGAATAAACCGGTGAGAACGGAGCTTCCACAAGCGTAAATCCGTCACCCAACTTGATCCAAGGAGACGTCGGGATCCCAGCATGGTTGATGGCGCGCACGCCAAGGAAATAAAGCGTGTCCGGTCTTAAACCCGTCACAAAACCAGTTTCTTCTCTAACAAAACCCTTCAGATCTCCCGGTAAATCAAATGTGTTAACCACGGAAGCGCGCAATTCATATTGAGTTTGAGTCTCTTCCGGATTTGAACTGGTCCAGTTGGCAGTGGCGGAAGAGGCATAGAACACAAAGGTTCCCGCTATCGGCGATTCGGCCAGAGTGACAGCCTTCATCGTTGTGAAAGCGCTGATCTTGTTATTCGGAGTGACCGCTTGAACTCCGATCATGTAAGTTGTGTTCGCGGTTAATCCCGTAAAGGTGTAAGTCCATGTGGAGGAATTGGCGGGGTTAACGGCTGCGCCATCCAATGTGACGTTAAATCTCGTCCCATCCACATTGAGGTCGTCCCACTCCATCATGATTTCATTGGGGGTCGCTTCATACGGCAATCGGATGATCGGTCCAGAAACGGTGTCTGGAGTTCTCTTGGGGCCGACCACTGCCCATTTGGTTTTGTGACCGAAATAGTTGACCGCTCTTACACCAAACCAATATTCAGTATCCACTTGAAGTTTAGCGATGGATCCGGAAGAAACATCGACGCCGACATCCACAAATTCAACCTCCGTTTCATCCATGTTCGGGCTAAGGGAGGCACCGATTTCATATCGGGTGATGTCGGAGTTCTCATTTTTATCCCAGCGGAAACTGGCGGACGAAATAAATATCTGGAGACTCGAAGCCACCGGAATCGGCAGGTCAGCCAAGGTGTAAGTGGAAGCGACCAAAGCAGGATCCGTTTTATTTCCAACCGCGTCAAACACCACCAAGCTGATAGAGGTCTCGGTATTGGGAGTCAGTTGTTCGCGAGTCACATAATCTGTTCTCACTGTATAGGTGGAAGGACCAACTCCAAACTCGATTGATGGATACTTGAAGTGATAAGCATTTCCATCCAACCGCGCGTTGTCATGCGCATCCACGGCAACCCAAGTCACGCTGCTCACGAAAACGTCGACATGATGAAGGGCGGGATAAGTGGGTGGTTCAACGTCGATGATGATCGGGCCGAAGGTATACGATTTACCGCCCACGCTGTCTTTATTATAGGAACGGAAGTGGAAATAGTAGTTGCCGCCGTAAACGGGCGCTGTTGAGAAGTGATGATCTTCCGCGGTTGAATAATCCCACCATGTTGCTTTGGTGTCGTCATTAAAATCCGCCTCGTTGAATAATTCGGGAGGGTTTTGATCTACAACAACTTTGTAATGATGGACGGGACCATTGGTCTGCCCGACTTCCCATCCCACATTGCTCTGGGCCACAAACACGGCTCCCGGCTCGAAATAACTGTTAATCGATAAGGGCGAATTATTATGAAAAAGACCAATACGATCCGCATTCGGTTGTAAGGCCAACGTAGTTGCAAAAACCGGAGCGGATGGTGCCGTAGGGGCGCCAGCCTGATTAAACGCGACAACCGCAAAACTGTATTTGGTATTGGGGATAAGATTTAACGGGGGCATGACCCACTCAGGAAGTAACGTTGTTGCTGTTTGGTTTATTGCAGGGCCATTAATTACAAATTCAAACCGACTTCGAAGGAGACCCATATTCAAGAAATCTCCTTGCGCCGTCAACGTCATGCTGGTTTCCTGTACATTGCTCACCGCAATACCAGAAGGAACCGCTTGAAGAGTTGTGGTCGTAATTCGCATTGGACCGGAAATATTCGGCGTCGGGAATTTATCTTTCAAATATCCGCTGCCGATATAAACGGTGTTCGGTGTCAAATCCAGGTCGGCATGTTCCACCAAGTCGCCATTGGCTTTGATCCACGTGGTGGCGCCGTCATTAAGTTGGAACCCATAATGTTCGGTCACATCGTCGAAATTGGGATTTGAGATCGAAACTTTTTCCTGTCCCCATTCAATCGTGTCTGAAGCGATGGAGATCACGTAAAGAACAGGATCTTTTTCCGTGGTTGCGAAAACGTTGAAGGGACCGATATCGATTGATTCCGGTTGATTGCTGCCGAGAGAATCCCCTCCGCTATAAGCGGCCACGTGCAAGTAATACCGACCGGTCGCATTGACCTCGGTGCTGATTTGAGGCACAAGCTCGTCAACACGTTCTTCCAAACCGGACCAGACTGGATGCGTCGTGTTTTTATTCCAAGTCCATAGATAGTACTCAACGGTTCCTTCGCCAAATTGAACATCGCTGGTTCCTTTGAAGATAGTTCCTTTCTGATAAGAACCATTAACAATTCGATCAACCGTTACGCTGGGTGTGACAGGACGGGTTGTGAACGTTCCGAGGTGAACATCAGCAGTCGGAACATCCGATCGGTTAATGGCGTGAACTTGAACATAATAGGTGGTATTGGGCGCGAGAGGCGATCCAGCAACACCCGCGGTGCTCTTCATCGTGCCGATATTGGTGCTCAACAATGGAATTGATTCGTGCAAGGTGCCGAAATTCGGATCTTTAGAAATTTCAACCACATGGTGCGTTCCCGTTGGATTGTTGTTGATCCATTGGATGACAGCTGACGTTTTATAAATCACAAATCCTTCCGAAGAAATTGGGAACTCAGTCGGCGGTGCGGCCAACGTCACTGCGGTTGCGAAAGAATCACGATCATTATCAGCTGTGATATTCCCCATGCGATCCCTTAAACGCAATTCCATTCGGTAGGACGTATTCGGCATCAATTTAAATGTGGTGGAGCTGGCGTCCGCGGTAGCGCCTTCAAATCCATTTTCAAAACTCCAAATATAAGGAGAGTTGGCCAATCCCGAAAGCGTATCCGTGCTTTCAGAAGACGCGTTCCAAGTAATGTGATTCACATCCGGGACAGGCGCCGCCTGTCGCGCGGGATCAGGCGCATTCTGATCCACACCCAACCATCCAAGAACATCCACAGATTCAGGCGGCGTTAATTCTCCGGCGCTATTGGCGGAACGAACATGCAGATACCATTTGCCCGAACGTGTTTCGTTGATGACCAATTGATCAAGCTTGTCCGGCTGGGAAGAAGGCCATGTCAATTCTTCCGCTGCGCCTGTGAAAATATAATTCTTCTCCGTATTCCAGGCGTAAATATATCTCTCGTATGTTTTGACTCCGGGATCATCCGAAGCATCAAATTTAAATGTCGTCGCTTGATTCCATTCGTTGGCAACTCCAAATCCCAGAGAAATGCTCACGCGAGGTGGCTTGGCTTGGGTCAAGATTGAAATCGGTGCGCTGGCCTCAGTGTAGATGCCTTTTGCATTTCGAGCGCGGGCCGTGAAAGTGTAAACCGTGTTGGGATCCAAGAATGTGAAGGTTCCAATGTTCACGCGCGCCGGCTGAGGATTCCAAGTGACAGTGGTGTCAGCATTTACCAAACCAAAATAGAGCCCCGAACTGCCCAAATTCAGATTGGGGAATGTTCCCACTGCTTCCACCAATGTGCGGGCGGTATTTTGACTAACGATACGGACGCTGCTGGGCGCATTCTGAAGTGTGTAATCTTCCAAGAGAATTGGGAGCGATTTATTTCCAACGGCATCAGCGAAAACTAAATTAGCGTAATACGAAGTGTTAGCCGTCAGCCCGGTTCGTAAATCCTCATCATTCGCCACGAAGCTATCAGTTGTTCCGTTGTTATAAGAATAAGGAAGCGGACCAAATCCAGCCAATCCCACATCTTCAGCTTCGCCGGCAACGAACGTCATGCTGGAAGTTCCAAGAACCGTGACCGAAGAAATTCCAACCACGCGAGGGGCGTCAGCGTCGATCACCCACGGACCGAGTCGCACATAATCTCCGGCAAATGATTGCTCTGCTTGATTGTAGCTTCGAATATGGGCGTAATAAATCCCCGACTTCGTAAAGGTGGAGGACCAGTTGCTGCTTCTTCGTTGTTCCGCAACGCTAAAATTATTAGGGCCAGTGAAATCAAGCGGATAAGGATTTGTCTCTATTTGATTAACCACCACCTTGTAATAGGTGATGCGGTTATTCTGGATATCACCACTATCGTTAAATTTGATGATCGTGCCACCCGCGTAAATTCCGCCTAGCGCTGGAGGCAGATAAGCCGTGTGGTCTGAAACAATTTGCGGTGGACGTCCATTGGTCGTGACTGGAACTGAAATCGTCCATTCAGTCGGTTCGCCGGCTTGGTTAAAGGCGCGAGCTGAAACTTCATACCGAGTATTCCCTTCTAAATTCGGTACCGTGAAAATCGGGTTCTTAGAAATGACTGACAAAATATCTGGTTTATTCGGAGCGGTGAGCTTCACTTGAACACCGGACTGCGCCAAGTTCATATTCAGGAATGTCCCCAAGACTTCTACCTGAACAGATGCTTGTTGAACTTCACCCACGTTCAAACCTGTCGGTGCAACTTGCAAGGTCACTGTCGACAACGAAACTTCGCCGGTAACATTGGGAGGAACGGCCGCATCAGAAGATCGCAAGTGCATCGTGTAAGCAGTGTTGGCTTTCAAATTCGTGGTCGTTGAATCAACCTCCACTTGCCATCTTTCAACGCCAGGTTCAAATCTCCAAGCGTAAGGCAGCAAAGGAAGGTCCGCCCCGTCTTTCGGATCGATGGAGGCAGAAGCGACCCACTTGATACTGTTCTCTGTGCGTTGAACGTCCAAGAACTCGGAAGGATTCGGCACGGGCGCGTCCACGTCAATTTTGAAGGGACCCACGACAAGTTCGCTCTCCGCGCTGCTTTCTCCCGCCCAGTTGTAACCTTTCAAATGCAAGTAATAGACGGATGTGGAACTGGTTTCAATTACAAGACTTCCATCCGCTTGTTTCCACACGGGCGACGTTTCGGAAGGGGAAACAAAAGTAGGTTGATAAGGAAGCCATCTGTACCGAAGAGTGGCCGCTCTACCTGTGAAAGCATCAGACGCGAAGGTGAGACGGCTCGCTCCATTCGGCGCATTCACACCATGCCAAATCGTATCGGAAGCCGCTGGTGTGGGCGTGATCGTGAAAGCAGAAGGAAGCGTCACGGCCGCGCCAAGTTCATGCGCTGAAGAAGAAGCGCCTGACACCGCATTTTTCGCGGTCACTTTAAACCAATAGGTGGTATTGGCAAGAAGCGACGTCACCGAAATTTCGGTATCGGTTGTTTCAACAGACTTCACCAAAACCGTCATGTCTTCATTGCTAAAGGTTTCTAATAAATAAGAGGTACCGGAAATATTCTCATTGGAGAACCAACGCACCGTCATGCCATTCACTTCTGGCGTAAAGGCACTACCGATAGTGGGATTTGCCGGCACAGCAGGAAGGGTTTCGATGATTTCAATGGTCGAATAGTCTCCCGGAACTGGATCCATGGCCCTCACTCGGACCGAGTAAAGCGCGTTTGCTCTCAGACCGTTCAACACAGCCGTCAACAACACGGTTTGACTGGTGACACTGGTATTAAAATCATTTAAAGAGGCTTCAACCATATAACGGGTTGTCGGTGGATTATTCCCGCCGAGGAAACGAGCCGTGATAGTTTTGTCGGTTCTGGTTAAAGGAGATCCAATGGTGGTCCACACAGGTTTTTGGGCCCACGTAGCGGTTCCAGCTGGATTACTCGGAACTGAATTGTTCCCATTTACAGATGCCACAACATAAAAATTGTAGAGGCGATTCGGTTGAAGATTGGGAATGGTGGTATTGACCGTCTCATCCACTTCATAGGTTTCTGAAATAGTTGTGGCCAAGGCGACGGGACTTGAATCCGTCCATTGATAAATTGAGAAGGTGATCGGTGAACCGCTGGCATCCTGATTGGTCCAGCTGAGATTTAGCGTATTTGGATTTTTATCCGTTGGACGAACCGCGCTGAGATTGATTGGCGCAGGAACCGAAGTGCCCCCTTCAGTCGTGGTGCGACCCAGAGAAACGCGAGCGGTGGGTTCGCCGCCGTGATTGATGGCGCGAACGTAAACATCATAGGTGCGTGAAGGAGCCAATCCCGCCACCGTTCCATTGGTTGGATTCCGCGTGAGAGAAGAATAAACCAAACCTGTGCTATCCACCGCCTGAATTTCAAATTGTGTTTCTGGCGGGTTATCACTGGTCCAATTGGCTTCAATTGAATTTGAGGTTTTAACTCCGAGCGCAGGAGACCCTGCGTTTGGACGAAGTGCCAAGGTCGCCAGTTTTCCTAGATCCAACGGCAAGGTCGGCGCATTGGCAATATTTCTCGCATGAACCCGCATGAAGTAAGTTGTGTTCGCGGTGAGGCCCGTTGAGAACGTTCCTTCGAGCGCGGGTGAAGCGGGTAACGATTGAAGAGTGCT
>CAZJOE010000007.1:0-13820 GCA_964547555.1 uncultured Elusimicrobia bacterium
GGTTTTTATTCCATTATCAACAGTATTAGGAAGATATTCAATCACAATTTTCAAGGAAAATCCATGTCGAAATTCAGCAGTCACTGAACTACCGGGATCCATTTCCTTTTTATTTTTTTGGACCCTCCAATAAATAATAAGGTACAAGACGACGATGGCCACGATCGGCACAGCCACATAGAGCAGGTAGTCATTGGGAGTCCAGGCGGCTGCCAGAAGTCCTGAACCTCCCATCCCGTCATCAGCACGCACCCACCGCATCGCAAAATGGTAGAGAGCCGTTACCGCCACTGCGAACTTGGGAAGACGTGAAGAACCGGTTGAAAAAATCCCATTTTCATTTAGAACAGCGGTTTGACCCTTGGGTGTTAAAAACGTTACAACGGCACTCCGACCAGTTTTGATGGCATTGATGGTTCCCTCTTTGAGCCAAGGAAGCAATTCCATAAAAGTCTTTCGGGCCTCTTTGGGATTAAGGGCGTCTTCTTTTATTTTAGTTTGAACAACTCCCATTGCTAATGAAGTCATTCCCGCACGCGTTCCTGACTGGGGTGTTACGAAAAGTTTTTCACCTTCAAAAATTTGGTCGAGAGGGGATTTCTCTTGAGCGAACACGCTGAGATAGGAAGCGTCGGACCCGGTGGTGGGAGCTTCTGTTATTCGTGGAACAAAAGAAACGACCGAAATTCCTTGTTCCGTTAACCGTTGAGCTATTCCTTCCGCATGAAACCCACCCGTCACGAGGATGGCAAGAGCAGAGTGGCTCTTGTTCATGGCGGCAATCGTATTTTTCGCCATGGCTTCGTCCCGGATATGAGCTTGTTCATAGAACTGTTCGAAAGTTTTCAACTTGTCGTCTTGGGACTTGTAATCTTTCCATTCGGCTGGGGTCAGGGAAAAATCAACCAGTTTTGAGCTAAGGTAAAGCTGTTTGGATTGGGTGACCAGTTGTTTCTCAATATCGGTTTGAGCGGCTAAACCATAAGCCTTTTTTTCCAATTCGCTCATTTCCGCGTACAACTTATCCATGTCGATGGAGTCGGCGAGTAGGACATATTGAATGTAAGAGTTAAGGTGAGGGAATTTCTTTAAATCTTGTCCTTTTTTACGAGCGACGTTTTTTAAATAATCATAAAAGTCCGCCGTCGTCATCTCGCCCAGCCGGTAATCCAAACTTCGTTCGATAAGGGCCTGGGTTTCTTTTTCGTTGATGGTTCGGGCCAATCCTTCCAGTAGCGCGGCGCGCTCTTTTTCAACCAGCGAAAGATCCATGGTCCTCTCAAGCTGCTGGGCTTCCAGGAAGATTTCAATGTTGTGAGAAGGTTGAAGAGGAGATTTCAGCAGGAAGGATAAATATTCTCCCAATTGGATAGTTTCTTCCCGGTAGTCGCGCGTTTTAGCGTCCAAGGTTTGGAGAGCGGGATTGAATGTGGCGCTTTTGAGATTTTCAATTTCTTCACGGTCTTTTGAAATTTGTTTTTTGGTCCGGCTGACAAAGGACCGTGAGTTCAAGTATGCATCCACATTGGCTTTATAAGCGTTAGTGTCGTCTATTCCAACCAACAAAGAATCAGGAGAAGTCAACGAGAGAGAGCCATGCAGCGGTCCGGCAATTTCATTTTTCGCCAGAAGTTCGTCAATCGTGGACCGTACATACGGATGATGTTTGGCGTTGCGAAAGGGCAGGACGGGAATTTCATTGAAGGCGCCTTCGATCGCGACCAAGTTAATCGGGAGATGGTTCGATAATGATTGGATGGTTTTTGAAATGTTGGATTGCGCTTCAGGATTGAGGTGGACATCTTGGATGTGAATGATTGTTTTGCCGGTGTTTTTGGATTGGGGAATTTGAATCGACCGCACCGACCCTTGATGGGAGGGAATGGCCTGAACGATAGCGGCAAATTTGGAGGTTTGATTTTTGGCTTGCTGAATGGCCAATTGATTGCGAAGGACCGCGCTCAGAGGGGCGGTTTGAGAAGCGGTTTGGTTTGTGTTTAAAAAAGAATTCGTTGGCCCGGAAAACGGCGCCGGAAGCGCCGCCAGTTGGAGATCTGCCAACTGTTTTCTTTCCTTCCAAATGTTCGTATCCACGGCGTAGACGAACGCACTGTTGGTGAGAAGAAGAAGTCCGCTTAAGAGGGCGGCAGAAAGCTTTCTGAAATTGACCATGTTTAAATCCATTTTTGTGTGCCCATATTTAACCGAATTGACCTTAAATTCCCATTAAGAACTTGTAACTTTGTTGTAAAGGAAAGGCCTTAAAATAGCCCTATTTTGGCTGATTGGTCTATCGGGGTAACACCTGCGCTTGACACAGCGGGCGCCTCTTTTCTACGCTCTGACCCGCACATAGTTGTGCAGAATTTTTTTTGACGACGACGTCCTTGAGCCAACGTTGGCCAAGGGCGTTTTTTTATGTCCAAACGACGAAAATTTAGGGAGAAATTATGAACTTGGAAGAATTGGGAATACCTTTTACTCAAATAGGGGAGAACAAAGAAATCGACCTCTTTTATCACATCAGCAAAAGCTTGGTTTCAAAAAGTTACTTGAATGAAATTCTTCAACTGATCGTCACGATGACGGCCAGCGTGATGCAATCTAAAATATGTTCCTTAATGTTGTTGGATGAGGAAAAGCAGGAGTTGACCATCGCGGCCACTCAAGCTTTAAGCCCGGAATACTTGAATAAACCCAACGTGAAAATCGGGGAAAGTGTGTCCGGCCGTGCCGTCATTGAGAAAAAACCGGTCACGGTGAGCGATGTCACTCAAGAGAAAACCTACATGTTTCCCGATGTCGCCAAAAAAGAAGGGATCGTTTCCATGCTTTCGGTGCCGATGTTCATCGGGGACCGGGTGATTGGGGTGATTAACAGCTACACCACCGAAAAACATGACTTTACGCCCGGAGAGATCAGGATGATTCAGGTCGTGGCCAATCAAGCGGCGGTGGCGATTGAAAACACCAAGCTCCGGCAGGAAAACCTGGAAACCAAACAGGCTTTGGAAGAAAGGAAGATCGTGGACCGGGCCAAATCTCTTTTAATGGAAAAAGACGGTTTAAAAGAAACCGAAGCCTACAAACTTCTGCAAAAAACAAGCCGGGACCATCGGAAAACCATGGCAGAAGTTGCCAACGCTATTCTTTTGGCGTATTCGCTCAGAAAATAGTTTAAATTTTTAATATCCTTCCGGTCATGAATAAATCCGGATGGATGGTTGGGGGATTTTTGGCATTGGCGGCTTGCGCCACTGTGCCCTACACCAATCGAAAACAATTTAATTTGATCTCGCCCGCCCAAGAAATGCAGATGGGCGCGGAAGCCTATACCGACGTCCTAAAAAAATCTCCCGCCTCAAAAAATGCCGATTATCAACGCCGCGTCCTAGAAGTGGGACGTCGCATTGCCGTTGTGGCGGAACAGCCTGATTTTAAATGGGAATTCAATGTGCTGGCCGGCGATCAGGTGAACGCCTTTTGTTTACCGGGGGGAAAGGTCGCTTTTTGGGACGCCATCATCCCGATTTGTAACGACGACGATGGGATTGCCGTCGTCATGGGGCATGAAGTGGCCCATGCCATCGCCCGCCATGGAGCGGAACGAATGAGTCAGTCGCTTCCCGCTCAAATCGGAGCGGAATTTGTGAATGCCAAGTTCGGTCCGCAAGGGACTCAAATTTATGGTCTTGTGGCCACTTACGGTTTTTTAAATCCGTTTGGGCGCAAGCATGAATCTGAATCCGATCACATTGGTTTATTGCTGATGGCCAAAGCCGGTTACGATCCTCGTGCCGCCGTCGGTTTTTGGGAGCGAATGTCCAAACAAAGCGGTGGTAAAAAGCCACCTGAATGGTTATCAACCCACCCCAGCGATGAAACCCGCATTTCCCAAATCAAAAGCTGGCTTCCCGAAGCCCTCGCTTTCTACAAGCCGTAATTTGAGTCGATCCATGTATCAAGTTGTGGCCATTTTTGCCAATCCTGAAAAAACCCGCGCTCAGCAAGAAGTCTCTCGCCTAGAGAAATGGTTTCGCTCCCGTAAAATCAAAGTCGTCCCGGTTGCCAAATTGGCGCAAGCGGATGCCGTGATTACATTGGGAGGAGACGGAACCATTCTTTCCATGGCTCCCCGAGCGGCTCAAGCAGATGTTCCTGTCCTTGGCGTCAATATCGGCCGGTTGGGGTTTATGACCGCCATCGAATTGAAGAAAATGTATAGCGGACTGGAAGCCTGGTTAAAGGGACGATGGAATATTAGCGAACGTTTGATGCTCGAAGTGCAGGTTCCTCATGTTAAAGCTCCGGCTTACGCTTTGAATGACGCGGTAGTAAGATTGGGTTCGACCATGCGAGTGACCCGGATTTCGGCTTCCATCGCGGGGGAGGATTTGGGGAGCTTTACAGGGGATGGAGTCATCGTGGCTACCACCACCGGGTCCACGGCCTATTCGTTGGCCGCTCAGGGGCCGGTTGTTCATCCGGATGTTGAGGCCCTCATTTTGACGCCCATTTGCGCGCATAGTTTCACTCAGCGGCCGGTCGTTTTCCCATCTAATTTGACTTTGGAGTTAGGTCTTCACGATCAAAGGAAGGGGAATGAGGTACAATTGTGCCTCGATGGCCAAAGGGTTTACAGACTTAAATCCGGGGACGTGATCCGGGTTGGAGCGGCGCCACGAAAACTTAAACTTTTACAGGATCCAAAAGCGCCTTACTTTGGAATCTTAAGAGAGAAACTATCTTGGGGAGGACGTTAATGAAATTTAAAGGATTTGTTGTTTCGTTGGGTTTGGTTGTTTCCGGCTTAGGGATCGCCCAAGCGCGAACTGCCGGAGATCAAGGATACGGTTTAATCGTAGGAAGTCCGGTGGGCATATCGGCGAAAGTCTGGTTTAGCGATGTTGTTGCCATGGACGGAGCTTTTGGTGTTGCTCAGGGAGATTTGGTGGTGCATGGGGATTTTTTATTTCACGATTTCCGTCTTTTGAAACAGTATGTATTTAAAACCGCGCCGAGTAACTTGGATCTGCCGCTTTACATTGGGGCCGGTCCGCGGATGCTTTTTCATGATCATGAGGAATTCGGGATTCGGCTTCCGCTCGGGATCAGTGTTATTCCGCAACAAACACCGTGGGAATTTTTCGGCGAAATTGCCCCCATCATCCGCTTCACGCCGGACAGTGGCGTAAATTTTTATTTTGCGATTGGCGCTCGGTATTACTTCGAAGCCATTCGCCCTCGACAATAGGAGTATTTTTTGGTTGACCCCCGGTTTTTAAAAACATCAGGTGTAGAAGCTTTCACCGGCAACGAACTGCTCTTAAAAGGAGCGCTTGAAGCCGGTGTGGGACTTATTACCGGATATCCGGGATCCCCTGTCTCCGATATTTTTGAAGCCATTGGAATGATCGCGCCTTATATGGCCAAGCGGGGATTGGTCGCTCAGATTGCCAACAATGAAGGTTTGGCCACCGCCCGTTTGAATGGCGCCCGTCAAGCGGGGCTTCGCGCGTTGGCGGTGATGAAATCTGTAGGAATGCACGTCGGTGCTGACGCGCTGGCGGTCGGCAACCTCATGGAATTTCGAAATCCTGCCAGCGGCGCGGTGGTGGTGGTCGGCGATGATCCATGGAATGAAACCACCCAGATTAATTCGGACTCGCGCTATCTTTCCAAGCATCTTCACATGCCGGTGATGGAGCCTTCCACTTTTCAAGAAATCAAAGACTGGTTAAAAATTGCTTTTGAACTTTCCGGCCACGCCGACTTGACCGTTACTTATTTGGTCACAACCAATCAGGCAGACGGCGGCTGTACCGTAGAAGTCCATCCTCATCCGGACGTCCCCATCAATAAGGTTTCACCTGCGACTCTTTCCAGCGAACAGATTCAAATCAGCGACATGGTTTTAATTCCGCCGCACACCTCCATGCGGGAAGCAACATTGGAAGAACGTCATGGGCGCCTGCTGGAAAAAGCGAAAGATTTTGGAATCAACAAATGGTTTGGCCCGCGGCGAGCGCGGATGCCGGTGGGGTTCATTGCTTCCGGTTTGTCCTATTGTTACCTGGAAGAAGTTTTAAAAATGATCGGACTTTGGGACCGGACCCCTGTCCTTAAGTTTGGTGTTAGCTATCCTCTCCATCCGGGAGATATTCTCGAAATTTCTAAGCATGTCGAGCATCTTGTTATCGTTGAAGAGAAACGGGGATTCCTCGAAGAACAAGTCGCTGAAATTTTAACTGAACTTCGCCAAGAGGGAACGCTCGCTCGACCCCCCGCTTTGTGGGGAAAGAAGTTCCCGGACGGAGAAGCCGGGTTCCCGTCCAATCGGGGATTAAACGTTTCCATTATGTTGGAAGTCCTCGGCCCTGCGTTTCTTAAATGGAAACAATATTTCCCGACGCTGCGGGTTGATTTGATTGAAAAGGAACTGGCGGAGATTCTCCATACCAAATCCAGTTCTTACGATGTGCCGGTTCGAACTCCCACGTTTTGCCCCGGGTGTCCCCATCGCGACTCTGCCGTGACCAGCAACCAAATGCGGAAAGAAAATCCGGATATAATTTTTCACGGGGAATCCGGTTGCCACTCCATGCTTCAATTCGCTCCCAACGAAGGTCTCATGCAGAATTATTCGGGTATGGGTCTGGGCGGCGGAACGGGCGCGGGGATGTCTCCCTTTGTTACCAACAAGCAGGTGGTTTTCCTGGGCGATTCGACATTTTTCCATTCAGGGATGGTGGCTGTGTCAGATTCCCTTAAGAACAATCAAAACATCACCTATGTGATTCTTGAAAATGACACCACCGCCATGACGGGCCATCAACCCACGCCTGCGAATTCCGAAGACATCATGGGAAATCCAACTTATGCCCAGGATATCGAACGGTTACTCCGAGGGATGTTTCATGACCGTGTTTCCATCAATCGAGTCGATCCCTCAGCGCGGGACTCTTATCAAATTCTTTTAGAAGAAACGGTGATGAAGCCCGGAGTTAAAGTCATCATCGCCGATAAAGAATGCGCCATTACCAAGCATCGCCGCTTAAACGCGGAAAAGAAAGCCGTCATTCACGAAAAGGGATTTCTTCCGCTTGAAGAAAAAATAAACATCACCCCTGAAGTTTGCGAATACTGTTTGGAATGTACGCGTCAAACCGGATGTCCGGGACTGACGGTAGAAGACACTCATCTGGGTCGGAAAATTGCGACGGACCTTTCCACCTGTGTCGACGACGGCGCCTGCGCTCGCACCAAAGCATGCCCCTCTTTTGAAAAAGTGGTGATTCAACGGTCTCAAACACCCTCCCAAAAAGAACGGCTTCCTTATGATTTAACGAATCTGCCGGAACCCCGCGTTGAAACTTTTGAGGGACGATGGTCGGCTTACACCGCGGCGATCGGCGGGATGGGAGCGGGCGTCGTTAACGCTGTTTTGGTCCGCGCCGGAATGAAAGCGGGATACAACGTCAGCTTTTTGGATAAAAAAGGTCTCGCCATTCGAAACGGCGGGGTTTATGGCCACGTGGTTTTTTCGAAGGAAGGCCCCGTCAGTTCTCCTGTTATTCCCTATGGGAAAGCCGATCTTTTAATCGGACTGGATCTTCTAGAAGCCGCGCGCGGTTTGGATGCGCGAATTAATTTGCGTGTGGCCCACGCCGGACGGACTCGAGCGGTTGTTAACACCCATAAAAATCAAACAGTTCTCTCTCTAATGGGACGTCAAGATTTTAATCCTGAGAAGCTAGAAGAAGTCATCCAAACCAAAGCTCGTTTGGGCGGTTATATGGGATCCGACTTTTCCGCGTTTTCTGAACGCTGCATCGGCTCCAAACTTTATTCAAACATGATGATTTTGGGAGCCGCCTATCAAAAAGGTTGGGTTCCCGTAACGGAAGAACAAATTCTGGGAGCCATTGAGGAAAGTGTGCGCAAGGCGGACGTGGCGTCCAACAACGAAGCGTTCCGTTTGGGACGATATATGGCGCTTCATCCGGACCTTTTACATCCAGGCGACAATAAAGAACGCGTGGATGACGTCGTTTCTGAAAAAGTTTCCTACTTAAAGAAACGGTCCTTCCTCTTCGGGAGTGTTCACGCCGCTTCCTATAAACAGATTATTGACGACGTTTGCCGTTGGATGGACCTTCCCATGGCCGATAAATGTTTGATGGCCCATCTCGTCTATGACTTGATCCGTTACCAGAATGTGGCTTATGCGGAGAAATTCGTCGCCGCGATCTGGGATGTTCACAAACGAGATCAAAAACGGTTCGACTTTAAAGCGACCAGCACCGTTATTCAAAACCTTTATAAGACGATGGCCATCAAAGACGAAGTGTGGGTGGCTGAACTTCTCACGTCGCCCGAAAAATACGCGCGCGACAACGCCCGTTACCGGATTGACGCTTCCCGGGGAGACAAAGTTTCCTACGTTCATCTCAACCGCCCCCAGTTTGAGGTGTTCGGCTACAAAATTGAATTTGATATCCAAACGAAAGATTGGATGCTGCGCCTGATGCGCAGCGCCAAGGTGTTACGTCGTTTGCTTCCAAGCTGGCACGCCAAAGAAAAAGATTTTCAAACGTGGTATTGGGGGTTGGTCCAAAACTTCCATTATTTCGATTCGATGGACGATTACAACGCTTATGTGATGGCACTTTCCACGCCGGACGCTGTTAAAGGCTACAGGGAAATTCGTTATCCGTTGATGGAAAAAGCCAAAGAGTCCGCCGCCGGTTTTATTGAACAGATCAAAACCAAGAAGTACCAAAGCTCTCCTCGGATCCCCATTTCCGGCTAATTTTTTATGGCCAAAGCAAAAACCCTCATCCGCAAGGCAATGATGGAAGATGTTCGTCCCATTCACAGCCTTCTCAATTATTTTGCCGACAAGCGAGAACTTCTGCCGCGTTCTTTATCCGAGGTCTACGAAAACCTTCAACAGTTTTTCGTGGTCACGCACAACAAGAAGGTGGTGGGATGCTGCGCGCTCTATGTGACATGGAATGGTTTGGCGGAAGTAAAAGCCCTGGCCGTTCATCCGGATTTTCAGGGGAAGGGATTGGGGAAAAAACTTCTTAAAACCACCGTGGAAGAAGCCAAGAAGCTGGGCGTGGAAATGTTATTTACCTTAACAATTCGGGAAGGATTGTTTAAAAAGTTTGGTTTCAAGCGCACCAAGAAAAGTATGTTGCCGCATAAAGTCTGGACTGAATGCGTGCGGTGCCCTTATTTCCCGGATTCCTGTATTGAAACATCTTTGACCTTGGAATTGGTGAAGCGGAAAAAAACCGGAAGTAGCGACATGACAGCAAGTTTTATGGCCACCTCTCAGCCGACGGTCCCCAATGAGCCGCTGACGCCACCCTCCAGCCCGCCGCCCATTCCACGACCGTAATTCGTCATCCCCGAATGTCTTAGTCGGGGATCCAGAAAAACAGGTTAATGTCTAGATTCCCGCCTTCGCGGGAATGACGATAGGGCCAACAGGCCGATGATGGTTTTCGAATCCTTTATCTTTCCCGTTTTAATGGCGTGATAAGCTTTTTTCAATGGCCAGATGGCGCAGTCGATAAATTCATCTTGATCCGGATTGTTTTTCCCCGGTTTAAGCTGCGTGGCAATATAGAGGTGGATGACTTCATTGGCAAAGGCTGCGGTGGGCCAGAAAGCGATGAGCTTTTTATACTTCTTTGCGGTGTATCCAGTTTCTTCTTGGAGTTCCCGACGGACGCACGGAAGCGGGCGTTCGCCTTTCGCCAGTTTCCCAGCTGGCAGTTCCCAAGTAATTTCCCTCACGGGATGCCGATATTGCCGGACCAAAACAACTTTGTCTTTGCCAATTAAAGGGATGACGCCGACGGCTCCGGGATGGTCCAAGTATTCGCGAGTTGCCTTTTTACCGTTGGGAAGACGGATTTGATCCACGCGAAAATTAACCGCAACCCCCCGTATATATTTATTTTTTCGGAGGAAAATTTCCTTCAATTTCATGAGGTTATTCTAGCAGTTCATCTTCACAAACCTGTAATATCGCTCTCCAATGAAAATTAAAGAATATCTGGCCAAGAAAACGCCGAGCATTTCATTCGAATTTTTCCCTCCCAAAACCGATGAGGGCTTTCGAAACTTGATGGAAACGGTGAGTCAGTTAAAGCAGCTGAATCCCGCTTACGTTTCCATCACTTACGGAGCGGGGGGAAGCACGCGCCAAAAAACCGTCGAACTTGTTTCAAAAATAAAAAAAGAAACCGGCATCGAATCAGCCGCGCATTTAACTTGTGTCGGACATACCAAAGATGAAATCAAAAATGTCCTGGAGGAGCTGGCCCAAGCGGGAATTGAAAACATCATTGCTTTACGAGGGGACCCTCCCAAAGGGCAGGCCGAGTTTAAGCCCAATCCTCAAGGGTTTAAATTCGCCACTGAATTGGTTTCCTTTATTAAGAAAGGATATTTATTTAGTATCGGCGTGGCCGGATATCCGGAAAAACATATTGAAGCGCCCGATTTTGAATCAGATCTCCGCCATCTAAAAGAAAAAGTCGACGCCGGCGCGGATTTTGTGGTGACGCAGCTTTTTTTCGACAACAAAGCCTATTTTTCCTATGTGGAAAAAGTGCGGTCCCTCGGTGTGAAAGTGCCGATCCTGGCAGGCCTGATGCCGATTACGGACACGGAACAAATTAAAAGATTTAGCGGGATGTGCGGCGCCACATTGCCCGTCGAGTTGTTGCGGAAGTTGGAAAAGGCGGGTGGGAACAAGGAAGAAGTGGTTGGGATTGGAATCGATCACGCGGCCGCCCAAGCGCGGGAGCTCTTAACCAAAGGCGCGCCGGGAATTCACTTTTATACCTTGAACAAATCTCATTCGACGCGGGAAATTTTTCAGACACTTAAAAATGAGGGGTTGGTGAAATAAAAATGAGCAAGGCGACGCTCCACAAACAGCCTGTTAAAGAAAAGCATACTAGTGATTCCAAGCATGGCGGCTTTGGGGCAAAAACAATTCTTTTTAATGATGATTTCCACACCTTTCATGAAGTGGCCACCCAGCTCACCAAGGCGATCCGGTGCTCCTTTACGACAGGAATGGCTTACGCCAATACAGTTCATACAACGGGATCGGCGGTTGTTTATACAGGACATGTGGAACGGTGTGAGGCGGTGGCCATGGTTCTCGAAGAGATTGCTCTTAAAGCGGTCGTGGAGAGATAGAGGCTTCAAACCAAACTTGAGTTTTAAGTTCTGTAATTTTGTGAATCACCCCGCTCAGCGATTCAAGGGCGGCCATCGTGGCCCGGCGATCTGCGAGGATGGCTTCCAGATAAGGGTCCAGTTGTTCGGTTTTGAGCGGCGGATTTAATTTTTTAAGTTTGTTAAGTAAATCTGATATTTGGATGAAATAAGTTCGAATTGAGCGAGAGATTTCATCTTCCCAGCGAAGCACTTCTGCAATGGCCGCTTCCACTTTTTTGTGGTCCAGATTCTCTTCGGAAAATTTATCACCGAGTTTTAATAGCTGATGAGTTTTGTCTTTGGTGTCTGATCCCCACACCCGCAACTCAGCTCCCATAGAAATGGCTTTTCTCACCAAATCGCTGGCGAAGCCAAAAGCAACTTTGGCCACGTCTTCCGTTTGAGAGATTCTATATCCGAGGCCGATGTTCCTTGCTTGAGATGCCATTGTTTCCTCCGCTTCTGATTCGTTTAAGTTCATGCAACAACAGCGCCTCAAAATACCTCATAATTTCAGGTTTTTTGGTGTTTCTTTTGTTCTATGTGAAAAATTGAAGATGATGGAAACGTACTTAAAAATCAATTCATTCTCGATAAAAAATAATGGAAATTCACCCTTTCGGCAGTTATCCTTTTACTCATCATGGAGAAATTGCCCTTACATAAAAAGTCTCGATTTTGGCCCGGAATGGGGATGTTTTTCGCTTTCGCTTTTGTATCTATTTTTGTGCTCGAAAAACAAAAAAGTCAACAAGTCGAAGCGGCTCCCACCCCCGTTAAAGACATTCGAGAAGAAGCTCGTTGGACCGCCATGCAGAACACCATGGCTGACCTTATCAGCCATTATGATGGGGACGTCGGTGTTTACATAAAGGATTTAAAAACCAATCGTATCTACGCGCACAATGCCGATGACGCGTTTATTAGCGCCAGCCTTATAAAACTTCCCATCATGATCGCGACTTTCGAAGCGATTTGGCAAGGCAAACTCACTCTTAACATGAAAATAAAATTGGAGCGGCAATATCGCCGCGATGGATCAGGACGACTCAAATGGGCCCACAGCGGGGTCTCGTATCCCGTGTCTCAATTGATCTATATGATGATGACTCGTTCCGATAACACCGCCACGGCCATGTTGATTGATAAATTGGGGTACGATTATTTAAACGAGCAATTTAAAGAATTTGGGCTCGTGGCGACCCGGATTAACCCTTCCGGAATGAGTTTGGCGAATTATTTGAAACCCTCACAAGACAATTACACCACTCCCCGCGAAATGGGGCTTCTGCTGGAAAAACTTTACAAGCATGAATTGGTCAATGATGGGTTAAGCGATTTAATGTTGGAAATTATGAAGGGAGCTGATTCCAAGAGCCGGTTGGCGGAGCAGCTTCCGGCGCAATGGAAATTGGCCCGTAAAACAGGGCTGCTTCGGAAAAATTGTCACGATGTCGGCATTGTTTACACGCCGCAAGGGAATTTCATCATTTGTGTTTTGACGGGTCATAACCGGACCTATCATAAAGCCAAGGGCATCATCGCTTCCATCGGTCGCACCGCCTACAACAACTACCTCGGCAGCTCTTAAAACGCCTGTCCCGATCCAAACGAGAAGACCCATCCCGTATCATCGCCCGTCGTACTTTGCATTCGGTAAGCCATATCCAATCTAACAATCAACTCACTTGAGGCGCGGGTTAAAGCAAAGCGCAACCCCACTCCCGCATCACTGCGCATGTCCGACATGGCCACGGCTTGCCCTTGTTCCCAGACGTAGCCGCTATCAAAGAAGACTGCTGCTCCGACGGAAACCAACTCCCAAAGGTCATCGGCCAAATAGATGCGGTCCTCGACGTTCACGAGCCAGGCTTTGCTTCCTCTAAAAGCCACATTTTTAAAGGCCCTCAGCCCGTTCTCATTCCCAAGTTCAATGAGATTATCTGTATCCAGCTCTTGCCCCCACTCAATTCGGTTGTTCACGACCAGCGTTTGGTGCGGCCATCCGCGATGGTAGTACTTCAAAGAAAAATTAAATTTTTCGTTTTCTGCATCCTCAAAGCTGTCTCGTGACGAATAAGTCAAAAGGGAGTAGAGCAGGTTTTTCTTTTTTATCCTGGTGTATTTTTCAAAATTTCCCTCAAACCGGCTGCTGGGTTTTTGACCTGTTAAATCCCGAGGGGCATATCCAGGAGAAATTCTTATTTTGGCGCCCAAATTAAGGTCTTCGATGCGAGTCATTTTCTCAAGCTGAGTCATCTCCACGAAGCGAGTTCTAAACCTTTCCAAATCCACGAAAATTGTTTGTCTTGTCTCGTGTTCAGGCAGCACTTGCCCCGGCAATGTTTTATTGGTGGGTTCGAAGGTGGTCCGTTCTTTTAAATATCGGAGCCCGGCGTGGTTAACGGTGTCTCTGCTTTTGCCGATCTTGTAGGAGGCGGAGACATCACTTCTTTCTCGGGTCTGTCTAAATTCTGAAATTTTCACATTGTTGGAAAATTCTTCAATTTCCCGCTTTTCGTGACTGTAATTCGATTGACCTGACCACAACACATCGGTGGCGTAAAAAG
>CAZJOE010000008.1:0-13417 GCA_964547555.1 uncultured Elusimicrobia bacterium
GCGCTCTCTCATGAGATCGTGAGAAAAGACGACATGGCGACCAAGAGAGAGGCGTACTATGTCTCCAAGAACTGGGGAGAAGCGCGGTTCCATGAGCAACCGGAATCGGACACCATCATGGATGATATCGAAGCGCACTTTCGGTTGAACCGTGAGAAGCTTGGATTTATTCCTGAGGAAAAAGGCGGAGATGTCTCGGGTAAATTGGTTGTGATCGATAAAGATCCGGATACCGGAAAAGAACTCCGCATCGATTGCAGTAAATTCGGTTCCGGCAGTTATTCGATTCCAACCGCCTGCGAGGATTTAAAATTCGAAACCAATGCTAAGTTCATCCTCGCAATTGAAACCGCCGGTATGTTCCAGCGCTTGGTCAAACACAACTACTACACAACGGCCAACTGTATTTTGATTTCAATGGGCGGCGTTCCGACTCGGGCTTGCCGCCGCTTCATCCGCCGCCTCGCCGATGACAAAAAAATACCCGTCTACGCTTTTGTCGACGGAGATCCGTACGGTATCACCAACATCTACCGTACCTTAAAAGTGGGATCAGGAAACAACGCCCATTTGAATCAATTCTTCTGCGTTCCTCAGGCCAGCTATTTGGGCGTAACACCGCAGGACATCATCGACTACAAACTCAAAGACGCCACTCACCCGCTTGAGGAAGTTGACATCAAGCGCGCCAAAGACGCGCTCAAGAACGATCCCTTTATTAAGTACCACAAACCGTGGAAGGCGGCGATTGAGCAGATGCTGGCAATGGGAGTCCGCGTTGAACAACAGGCATTCGCCAAGCATGGACTTAATCACGTTATTGAGAAATATCTACCAATGAAGCTCAAGAAACCGTCTAAGTTCTTGCCGTGAGAAAGAGCTCTCAATATTTCCTAAGAATTTTATTCGTCGGAACCACGGGATGTGGACTGTTGGGGTGTGCGCCGTCCCGTGTATATGATTCAAATATCGCTTATTATTCCTCACCTAAATTGTGCGAGACGCACCGAATCTCCGAACTCAGCAAAGCGATGGAGTCTCACAATATCATCGTGAAGGGAATACCGTCTGCGCCGAAGGAAGTGAACGGTAAAACCTATTGGAGTTGCGGTATTGCTCTTGATTGGAAATCGAAACCAGAAAAATTTAGTGAGTGTCAGGAGGCGGAGCATGCTGCTATGACGACTCTTGAGGAGGCTCTCATGCTTCTTCCCGAAAACGAGCGCCCGCAAAACATTATTTCTGACAGACTTCATTGTATGGAGGCCTGGGACAAAGCCGTCGAGGATGCCGTGAAAAAGAAATGAGCCAGTTTTCATATTCATCACCGAAAGAAACCGCTGAAGCCCTGAAGAAGGGAGGGGTTTTAATTGATGTCAGAGAGCCCGGCGAATTTCAAACTGAGAGTGTTGAAGGTTCTATCAATATTCCGCTTTCTTCTTTCGGCGCTACCTACAGCAAACTCAAATCTTCTGAAACCACTTACGTGCTCTGTCAAGTTGGCGCCCGTGCCGCTTCCGCGGCCGCGCACCTCGCGCAAAAAGGATTTCCTTCCGTCATCGTCGTCAGTGGGGGAATCAATGCTTGGAAGCACGAAGACCTTCCCACCATGCGCGGAGCACGCCATATCTGGCCGATGGAGCGTCAGGTGCGATTCGCCGCCGGGCTATTGATTTTGACCGGGATCGGTCTTTCCTTTATCAATCCCTGGTTTCTCGGGATCAGCGCCTTTGTCGGTTGTGGTCTTGTTTTTTCGGGACTCACCGGATGGTGCGGAATGGCGTTAATCCTTGCGCATTTTCCTTGGAATAAAAACAGCTAGTGGCCCAATCCATCCTTTCAGTTCAATCTCTCCGTAAAAACTACGGCTTCACCACCGCTGTCGACGGTATTTCCTTTGAAGTTCGTCCGAATGAAATTGTTGGCTTGTTGGGTCCGAATGGAGCGGGGAAAACAACCACGATCAATATGATTTTGGGGGTGCTGGAACCCACGGAAGGATTGATTCAAATTGAAGGGATCGACATCGCCAAGAAGCGACGGGCGGCGTTGGAGCGAACAAACTTCGCCGCGGTGTACGCGCCGCTTCCAGGGAACTTGACTGTCGAACAGAATTTAAAAGTGTTCGGGCTTCTTTATGGCGTGGAAAATTTATCCGCGCGGCTTGAAACGTTGTTCGTCGAATTTGAGTTGGGAAAATTTCGGAAAGTTAAAGCGGGACTTCTTTCTTCAGGGGAACAGTCGCGCTTAAGTTTGGCCAAGGCCATGCTCAATCAACCCAATCTTCTTTTGCTGGACGAACCCACCGCTTCTCTCGATCCTTCCATCGCGAAAGACACCCGAGAAAAAATCCGTCTTTTCGCTGAACGTTCCGGGACCGGCATTTTGTGGACCTCTCACAACATGGTCGAGATGGAAGAGGTGTGTCACCGGGTTCTCTTTCTTTCGCGTGGGAAAATCCTTCTCGAAGGAAATCCGCGCACGTTGCCGCAGGAACATGGCAAAACGTCGTTGGAAGAACTCTTTATCGCGGTCGCCCGTGAACCGCTGACGCTTGGAGCCGCGTGATGGCGTGGAACCGCGTGTTCGCTGTCATGCTGCGCCAGATGTATTTGATGAAGGGGAGCATCTCCCGTGTGCTGCCGCTTTTCTCGTGGGTGGCGGTGGATATTATTCTGTGGGGTTTTCTCAGCCGCTATTTGAACAGCGTGATGAGCGGGTTCAATTTTATTCCCGCGCTTTTGGGAGCGATCCTCTTGTGGGATTTTTTTATCCGCGTGATGCAGGGCGTCACCATGACGTTCTTTGAGGACGTCTGGTCGCGGAACTTTTTAAATTACTTCGCAACGCCGCTATCCATTTCAGAATATGTGGGAGGATTGGTTCTTTCGAGCGTGGCCACAAGCGCGGTGGGATTGGTTGTTATGATTCTGATGGCAAGTTATCTATTCGGTCTATCGTTCATGACGTACGGTCTTCTGCTGATTCCTTATTTATTAATGCTCTTCATCTTCGGTATCGCGCTCGGCGTTATCGCTTGCGCCCTCGTGCTGCGCCTCGGTCCTGCCGCCGAATGGTTCATCTGGCCCATCCCCGCCCTCATCTCTCCTTTCGCCGGAGTGCTCTATCCCATTTCCACTCTTCCTACTTGGATGCAGTGGGTATCGCATCTCCTTCCACCTTCCTACGTCTTCGAAGGAATGCGCACCATCCTCGCCGGCGGCACACCCTCAATCGCCATGCTGGTTTGGGCTGCGGTTCTTAATCTATTTATTCTTTTTCTGGGATTTTGGCTATTTGCGTATACTTATCGGCATGCGGTGAGGACGGGATTGATCGCCCGGTATAGCGCGGAAACGGTGAGTTAAAGTTTTAAACTCAAAAAATAATCTGGGAGGTTTGCTTATGAGATGTCGCGCATTTGTCGTTTCTTTTTTTACGATGTTGTTGTCGGTCTCAACAGGTTTCGCCGATGTGACGCTCAAATCCCAGTGGCGAAGCAGCGGTTTCCAAGGAATGGGAGCCAGCGAAGGGGCCATGACCCGTTCGGTGCAAGGATCCAAGGCGCGTGAAGACAGTGAATTTAAATTCTCGGGCAAAATGATGAAGTTCATGACGGGCGGAGAAAAAAGCGGAACTCAGATTTTGCGCGTTGACTTAGACAAAATCTGGCGGCTCAATCTAAAGAAAAAATCTTATACCGAGACTTCCATCTCGGCTCAGGCGGAAAAGATAAAAAGCGCGCCGCGCAAAGAAGAACCCAAAGCCGAACCGGAAGCAGGGACCCCGGCGGAAGAAAAGCCGACGCACCGCGTAAAGAAAACCGAAGTCACCGTCAAAAAGACGGGCGCAAAGAAAACCATTAACGGATTTTCCACAGAAGAAACAGAGGGGCGTATGAAAGTGGACGTGGAAGAAATTGCCAGCGGAGAAGTGACGTCCTATCTGATGCTCACGCATTTTTGGCTGACGCCCTGGACCGCCGATTTAAAGAAGGCCAGCGATGAAGAAGTGGCGTTTCAAAAAGCCTATCTCGCCAAAATGGGGTTCACCTTTTCACCCAAAGATCGCGAGATGTTTGGCGGACCCGCGTTGGGTATGATGCTGGGAGTGGGAGAGCAAAAGACGGCCGACCTCATCAAACAACTTAAAGAGAAAACCAAAGATTTAAACGGATTCCCGATTGTCACTGACTCTGAATGGTCGATGGTTGAGGACCCCAAAGCCATCCAACGTAAAAAAGATGCTCAAGCCAAAGCGGCGGCAGAAGAAGACTCGAACCCTGAGTTATCCGCCGATCCCCAAGAGATGGCCGGAAACCTTCTCGGCGCTTTCGCCAAGAAAAAAATGACCCAACGCAAAGCCACCAAAGACAAAGAACAGGAAGGCAAACCCGCTTTCTCCGCCTATCATGAGGTCCTGTCCCTCACAGTCGCGTCGGCTGAAGCGTCGCTTTTTAAAATTCCGGCGGGTTTTAAGAAGGTGGAGTAATCTTTTTTAAGCGAGAGAGGGTTCTTTTTTCTTTAACTGCTTCAGTTTGTTATCGAACCGCGTAATAAACGTACATTTCTGACAAAGGTCCTCAACGAGGATTCCATTTTGAAATCCATCCCGGATGGCTTGGGCGCGGGGGCTTTGGATGAGGTCGTCGATGTTTTGCGAGCCGCAGTTGCCTAGGTTGATGACGCCTTCTTTATCCAAGCAGCAGGGCACCACGGTTCCATCCGCAAGAATTCCAATGTGAGAGGAAAGCCCATGGCAAAATCCTTGGGTGGTGCGGATGGGATGGTGAGGATTGGGCCACTCGAACCGGCTATCAAAGTGTAAATACACGCGGCCCTTTATTTTCACGTTCTTTTTCCAGCGAATATTAACCGCTTCATTAAAATCCGCCCGAAGCCTCTTCTTAATTTTCTCAATCATGAGCTCATTCGACACTCGCGTCCCTTCCGCCCCAAAATTCCACAACCGATAATTGATGTAAAGGTCCGGCCGCTCCACCAGCGCCCGCTCGGTAAACTCAAAAATCTTCCGCAGATAATCAGAGTTGTCCTTATCGGGAAAATTAGACTCAAAACTCTGCAACGAAAAATTAATCTGCTTCACCGCCGAATTCAAAAGCGCCTTCACCCGCTCTTCTTTAAGAAGAATCCCATTCGTGGTCAAATTAACCCGAACCCCCATCTTTTCGCACACCCCCACATACCCATCAAACCCTGGATGCAAAAGCGGCTCCCCCATTAAATGAAAACAAACTTCTTCCGTGAGCGGCGCCACAGCCGTGACCACTTTCCGAAACATCCCCTCCTCCATAAACATCTTCTCCCGCCCCACCTCCGGACAAAACGTGCATTGAAGGTTACAGACATTGCTGATTTCGATGTAGACCTTTTTGAAGCGTTTGGGGATGGGAGATGTAATCGTGAGCATGCTGTGTTCTATCATTTAGAAATCGATAGCGATTCTCCAGGTGCCACCTTTCCCATCCACCCGATCCCAATTTATTCTTGAGCCCTCCAACAAACAAATCCTAAGATAGAAACCCCTCAAAGCCGCATTCTTATATCCCCTCGTTAAAATTAAACCCAACAGAACTCCTCCTCTGTGGGTCACCATCACAATAGGAGGAGTCATGAAGAAAAAAATGTTGAAGATCACCAGCGGGCTTGCGCCACTCATTGAAAAGGTCCGCTCCCTCGTACAATCCGCTCGCCGGGCTGTTGCCAACAACGTTAATACTACGCAGGTTCTTACTAATTTCGAAATCGGACGGCTTATATTGGAGCATGAGCAGCAGGGAAATCGTCGGGCTGAATACGGTGAATTGGTTGTTAATACTTTGGCCAATAAACTCAAGGTTGAATTCGGACGAGGTTTTTCTAAACGCAATTTAGAATATATGCGCCAATTCTACGCTGAGTATAGCGACCGTTCACGGCAGATTGCGCAGAAGCCTTCTGCGCAATTCCCAACTCCTAAGATTGGTCAGAAGGCTTCTGCCCAATCGCTCATGCCTTTTGTCCTTGGTTGGTCTCATTATGTGGTCCTTATGGGAATCAGGAACCTCAATGAACGAAGCTTTTACGAGATTGAAGCCACTCACTCCGGATGGTCGATTCCCGAATTTAAACGTCAACTAGAATCTGGTCTCTACGAACGCCTTGCCCTCAGCCGGAATAAAAAAGGGATTCTTGATTTGGCCAGAAAAGGACAGATCGTCCAAAAACCGCAGGACATACTTAAATCTCCGCTCGTGTTGGAATTTTTAGGAATGGATGAGAAAACCGGTTATTCCGAAAGCGATCTTGAAACCGCCATTATCAATAAGCTCCAGAACTTTTTGCTTGAGCTTGGAAAAGGCTTTCTTTTTGAGGCGCGTCAAAAGCGGTTTACGTTTGATGAGGATCATTATTTTGTTGATCTTGTTTTTTATAACCGACTTCTACGATGCTACGTTCTTGTGGATTTGAAGTTGGATAAATTAACCCATCAAGATCTCGGCCAAATGCAAATGTATGTCAATCACTATGATCGCGAGGTCAAGACAGAAAACGAGAACCCGACGATTGGAATTCTTCTTTGCAAACGTAAAAAAGAAGCTCTCATTAAATTGACTCTGCCGAAAAACAGCAATGTTTTTTCATCCCGCTATCAGCTCTACCTCCCTTCCAAGGAAGAACTTCAGCACCGCTTGCTCGAGTGGACTCTAGGCGAGTAAAGAACATTATTTATAGGAGATCAGAATGGAATCTCACGGTCACCGCCAACGCCTTCGCGAGCGTTTCTCCGATGGTTATGGCATCGGCATGCAGGATTACGAAATCCTTGAACTTTTGCTCACCTATGCCATCCCCAGAAGAGACGTAAAACCAATTGCCAAAAATTTAATCTCCCGTTTTGGAAGTTTGAATGGGGTGTTGGATGCGTCGGGTGATGAATTGTTGGGTGTTGAGAGCATGGGGAAGCAATCGGCCACGCTCATCAAGTTGGTGAAAGAAGTCGGGGGACTTTATTTATCTGAGCGGATGGAAAAGAAAGATCTGCTGACGTCACCCGATCGGGTAGTGAGTTTCGCTCGAATGAAGATTGCAGGATTACCACACGAAGCCTTTATGGCCATTTTCCTTAATACGCAAAACGAATTGATTGATCACGCCATCATTAACGAAGGGACAGTCGATCAGGTGGCGGTTTATCCAAGGCGGATTGTTGAGAAAGCATTGGCGCATCATGCTGCGGGACTAATCATTGTTCACAATCATCCAAGCGGATACACTGATCCATCCGAAGAAGACAAACGCCTAACGAGAACTCTTAAAGAGGCGGCGCGCTTGTTGGATATTAAAGTTTTGGATCACCTTATTGTTGGGAGAGGAGGATATTTCAGTTTTTTAGAAAGAGGAATAATTTAGAGCAGCCCTCCGCGCTCATGCCTTGAACTCTCCAGACTTGACCTCTTTGACTTTGGTTGATTTCTGAGGCGTTCTTCTCTTCTTTATCTGAATCTTGGAACGCTCATGTTTGTGAAACTGCCGAGAACTCCAAATACCTGCAGCAACCAAATGACAACGCAGATCACCACGACGGCATTGAGAATCTTTTTAATCGTTCCCTGCATGGGGATGTAGGAATTGATCAGCCAAAGAACTACGCCGACAACGATGAGAACAAGAACAACGTTTAGTAATGGCATGTTAGAAGAACGTCACGCCAGCCATGGCCTTGCCGTAAAAACCGGAGGCGTCAAACTTGGCGGAATTGCCTTGATTGTTATTTCCCTCGATCTCAATGTTCTGATATCCCGCTTCAGCGCCTATTAAGAAGTGGCCGATATAAACGCCTGCTTCCACGGCGCCTGCATAACTGACATCGTCGCCGCTAATGTGGTCGTCCATGGAGACGGTGCCAGAGTTGAAGTTGACTTTCGCAGAAGGGTGGCCGATGGCCACGATCGGGCCCAGATAAAAAACGGGCGTGTCGATGATGCGCAAGTCCACCAAAAGCGACAGGTTGGTCGCTTTCAAATCCAAATCTGAACCGCCCGATCCCTGGTTCAAATTCAACCATTCATGACGAACGCCGAACCCAATCGGAAGCACAGGCAAGTTAATGAAGATATCGGCATTGTAGGTCTTGAAATCGTTTGCATCGATTCCATTGCCGTTGGCCGCTTTGGCCTGATCGTCAAAATCATCTACATCGGCACTGCTGCGACCCACGCCGCCACGAATTTCAAGAACTCCCGCGCGCGCCGTCGCTGCACAGAAAAATATTAAAACCAATAGAATAGGCATCTTTCGAACCATAGTTGAGTCTCCTTTTTTTTAGTTTGACCTCATATCCTCTCCTACGTTTAATATGCACGGAAGTTGATGAAAAATAAGTTATTTCGCCGCCTCCTCAAATATTGGCGTTATTCCAATCCTAAGCATATGCGTTACGCTTTGTGTAATCGTTCTGCATAAACTGTAAGATTGGCCATCACATCCGGAGGAATCCCTATGCCCCTAAAAGGAAAAAAAGTCGCCGTCTTAATTGAGAAATTTTATGAGGACATGGAAGTTTGGGTTCCGGTTTATCGGTTGAGGGAAGAAGGGGCGCAAGTGACCTTAATTGGGCCCAAGAAAGAAACTTATAATTCGAAGCACGATTATCCGGCGCAAGCGGATTTAGGTATTGCGGAGGCGCGCGTGGCGGACTTTGACGCTCTTATTATTCCGGGGGGATATGCGCCGGACCATATGCGTCGGCATCCGGCGATGATTGATTTTGTGCGGGACATGGATAAAGCGGGGAAGATTGTGGCGGCCATTTGTCACGCGGGGTGGATGCTCGCTTCGGCCAACATCATCAAAGGACGCAAGCTCACTGGATTTTCCAGCATCAAAGACGACCTCGTCAACGCGGGCGCTCTTTTTGAAGACCGCGAAGTGGTGCAGGACAAAAACCTAATTACCTCACGCACTCCCAACGATTTGCCGGCGTTCTGCCGGACCATCGTCGCGGCGCTTTCTTAAAGGGGCCCGTATGAATCCCCGCAATCACAGAAATCAATCACGACACAAACGGCCTTTCCAAGGCCCCGATCGACGGGAATCGTCCGGTTTTATCTGGTGCCACCAGTGCGACAAAGCTGTCCGCCCTGTTCGAAGAGAGAGAGGCTTGGGTTGTTCCGATTGCCAATCAGTCTTGGTGCCCTTGGACCGCCGCGTCGATACGCCTCTCTAAAAAATCGGCCTGCGTTGCTTTATTCGTCGACCTCTTCCTCTAACTTAATCCCTTCCTCAGATAACGGCTCCAAAACAGGTTCCTCTTCAATTGTAAGCTCTTCAGCCTCTTCTGACGACAACACTTCCGCTTCCTCTTGAACGGGTGGCACTATATAATTCGCTCTCACCATCCGAGCAAAAAGAACCGCTTTTCGGTGACCAATAAATCCATCAAACTTAAGTGGGTTCCACCGGCGAGGGCTTGGCAAGATGACGGCCAGCGCAATGGCTTCATCGGGCGTTAAATCGAGTGCGGACTTATTGAAAAAGAACTGGGACGCGGCCTCCGCGCCATACACCTGCGGGCCCCATTCCACGTGGTTGAGATACAGCTCGATAATTCTTTTCTTCGATAATGTCTTTTCAAGCTTCCGTGTGATCAGCGCTTCCTTTGCTTTCCTTAATAAATTTTTGTGAGAAGATAGGTAAAGCGTTCGCGCAAGTTGTTGAGTGATAGTGCTGGCGCCAAAAGCGAAGCGTTTGCGTTCCCAATTGGTTCGAGCCGCGCGTTTGAGTTGTTCGAAATCAAAACCGTGATGCCGGTAAAAGGCGTCATCTTCCGCAAGAACGACCGCGTGTAATAAGTGGGGGGATATTTGATCGAGGTTCCGCCATTGGTGGGATGAACGAGGTTTCCCGCCTTTTTTGCGGATCTGTTCCTCACGAAATGTTCGGATGGCAGAGGTTTCCGGGTTGGCCGTTTTCAGTTCATTTATATCGGGCAAATTCCCTAGATACATGGTCGGCGGAACCAGAGCGAGAAGAATCGCAATCCCAAATAACTTTTTAAGCATAAGCCATCGTATTAAAACCATCGAGGATATTGAATTCTCATGAGGCTCGCCCCATCCTTAATGCATGACTCGTCATACCTTTCGTTACCTGATCCTCAGTCATTTATTCTTCTTCTCTTCCATGGCAGGGGCGGCCGCTGCTCCGGTTAAAAAGATTGGATGGTCGCCTTTCATGCTTTCGGTTTATCCGGACTCTTTTATGGTGCCCCGGGCGCGACGCGTTTATGGACTTGAAGTTTCGCTCGGGCGTTCAGGGGCGGAACGCGTGATAGGTTTTCAGACAGCGGCTGTTTTTGCCCAGGCCCGCGACGTGAAGGGATTTCAAATCGGAACTCTGTGGGCCGAATCGAAAACAATCGATGGATTCCAAATCGCGCTTCTGCCTTTGGCTGAGCAAAGACTGAGGGGTGGTCAAATCGGGCTCATCAATAATATGAAGTTTGAAGGCAAGGCGCGGCTTCGGGTTGATGGGTTTCAGGTTTCCTCCATGAATGCCGCCGAGGATATGAGAGGGCTGCAAGTCGGCATCTTAAATATCGCGACACGTCTTCGGGGTGTTCAGGTGGGCCTGATTAATCACGGACTCAACACGCGCGGAATTCAAATCGGGGCCGCGAACTTGAATGGCATGGATGATGATCCGCACCGCGTGGCGCGCGGTCTCCACATCGGTCTCGTCAACATGACCCCGCAAAACTTTCAAGGGGTCCAGATCGGATTTTTCAACAGCGTGGAGCGATTAAAGGGCCTCCAAATCGGCGTCATCAATTACGTCCACCGCCCCCGCCAACCGCGGCTGCTTTTGTTGCCGCTTATCAATGTTGGGTGGTGAAACCTTGAATCCTTCCCGTAATAAAACCTAAGATTCAAATCCCTTCAAAATTCCTCTCCAAGCACCCCTCTTGTGATTATTAGTTATACCTAATATACTACCAAGGTCCCCCTCCGAAGGAGACGTTTATGTACCATGTTCGGTTTTATGTGACGGATCGGGGACGCAATCCAGTTTGGGAATTTATTCAATCGCTGGATAATTCAACAAAGAGAAAAATTAAGCAGTTGATCAACTTATTGGAGGAGATCGGGCCTCAACTAAAAAGGCCCTACGCAGATAAAGTGGACGGTAAAATTTACGAACTAAGATCTAAACAGTCTCGCGTTCTTTACTTCTTCGCCATCGACAAAGAAATTATTTTCGTCCATGGGTTTCTGAAGAAGCGAAACGCCATTCCCAGTGGGGATATCGAGTTGGCTCAGCGAAGAATGAATGATTGGCTCACAAGAAATAAAAACTGGTAAGGATTGGGAGGGAGTATGAAAAAAATAAAAAAGAAACTGGATAGTCGGGGAGTATTGTTTAGCGATTTGTTAAAGGAAGATCTTAAAGATCCTTCATTCAAAAGAGAATTTGAGGTTGGGATGGTCAAACTCCGGCTTGCAGTTCGGATTGCCGAACTCCGTAAAAAAGCCGGACTCACTCAGGCTGATTTGGCCAAAAGAGTCGGAGTATCGCAGGGATTTATTTCTCAACTTGAGATGGCCGATACTGAAAACTATGAATTGAAGACATTAAAAAAAATATCAGAGGCCATCGGGATGGTTCTGGTCATTGGGTTCATGAACAAATCCAAACTCAAGCATAAGACCGCTCCAATGAAAGAATTAGTTCGGTTTTAAAATACATAGGATTACTTCGTAACCTCTCAAATTGGCTACAATCACCCCCATGATAAATCAAATAGGGAAAAGCGAAGTCTTTCGTCTAAATTATTTTGTTGGGGCCATGTTGGCTCAAGGGGGGGATTTGTGGTTTGATGATTCGAAAATATTTTTTTCTCCGACCAGCTCCATTGATCGCGCTTTCGGGGCCACGGATATAGAAATTCCGTTTAACAAAATTCAGAACATGGAGTTTAAGGGCGATTTGACGAAATTTTTTCATGTGAAGACCGCGGACAAGCTTCATCGATTTCACGGGAGTCAGGCCAAGCGCGCCGGCGAGGCCTTGGCCAAAACTCTCCAATCAAAGGGAATGCAATCCATTCCTCAGCCAGATAAAAAGAACAAGCCCTGCCAAAAATGTTCAAGTCACCTTGAAGCTAATTTTCTCTTCTGCCCTTTCTGTGGCGTCAGCGTCAAAACGGTTTAATGTTCCCATGAAACGATTATCTATTTCCTCTTTTTTCTTGTGCTTACTCTGTATGGGATGCGCCCAAATGTCGCCGTTGGTTCGGCTTAATCCGGCGCCGCCACCCTCGACGCCAACTTATAACAACAATCCGGCAATTACTCTTACAGTTCGTGATACTCGGCCTGCGGAGATATTGGGTACGCTTCCCATTCAGGGAAATCAACCGGCCCAGCCGACCAAGGCCGTGGTTTCGGTGGAAGAAGTTGTTCGTCAACATGTGACGGCGGCCCTAACACGGGCGGGATTTCAAGTTCTCCAAACACCGACCGAAAAGATCCCCAACCTGGACGTCGAAATAAAACGTCTGGATTTTAAATTGGAACGAGCCGCGACGTGGTCCGAAATATCCGGAGGAGGGTCCTTATCGGTCACGACCAAGGTGGGCTCCACGACCCGGACAAAAACTTACAACGCCGAGAACGGCCAGAAATGGGGTCTCTCTCCTCCGCTGGATGGACATGAAAAATTTTTGAACGGGCTGTTGAGCGACATGTTCAACGCTTTTTTAACAGACCATAGTTTCCTGACGTTTCTTGCCACCGGTTCCTAAATAGAATTGGTCCCTGTGA
Organism: uncultured Elusimicrobia bacterium; assembly: GCA_964547555.1. Lineage (GTDB taxonomy): Bacteria > Elusimicrobiota > Elusimicrobia > F11 > F11 > CAZJOE01. The sequence goes on from CAZJOE010000008.1 coordinate 12,824, forward strand.
TTCCTTCCCCTCCTCATCGTTCCCAATCTGAAATTTGGCGGGTCATTATCGCCTCCTCCGTGGGCACCATGATCGAATGGTACGACTTTTATATTTTTGGAAGTTTGGCTACGATCATCTCTCCCTTGTTTTATCCAAAAGGCAATGACACCCTTGCCCTCATTGCCTATCTATCAACATTTGCTGTGGGTTTCGTGGTCCGGCCGTTCGGCGCCCTTTTTTTTGGACGGCTCGGAGATATGGTGGGTCGCAAATACGCGTTTCTTGTCACGCTGATGATGATGGGTGGGGCGACGGCGGTGGTTGGTTTCTTGCCCACTTACGCGACCATCGGAGCGGCCGCGCCTTTGATTTTGTTATTAATCCGCATCCTGCAAGGATTGGCTTTGGGAGGAGAATACGGAGGGGCGGCGGTCTATGTGGCGGAACATGTCCCAGACGAGAAACGGGGGTTTTACACCAGCTTCATTCAAATTACCGCCACGCTTGGACTGTTTGTGTCATTGGCGGTTATTCTCACCGTCCAAAACTTCATGTCGGCTGAATCTTTTGCGGTCTGGGGATGGCGCGTTCCTTTTTTGATTTCAATTTTCT
>CAZJOE010000009.1:0-12972 GCA_964547555.1 uncultured Elusimicrobia bacterium
GAAGTCTTTCAAGAAACATCCTAGGTAAAATCTACAAATTACGTCTTAAGAACACCTTAATATTCTCTTAAATTTAAGTGAAATTGACTCTAGACGGCGATCTAAATTGAGGGGGGCCGGAAAAAGCCGAATATTACTCGGCCCACAGGCCAAAATGATCGAAATTAACATTGGCCCCGTTGGACTGAAGGGAGAGCTCATGGGGTCCGGCGGCGACCGTGCCTAAGGAAAAACTAGCGGTTTGGAAGCTTCCCCAGGTCGGTGTTTTCATGAAATGAACAGATCCCTTCTGGTTTCCATCCAATAACAAATCATAAGAGGCATCGCTTCGTTCGGTGGCGTAAGAAATGACGACGGACACCCGGGCGGGCGTCTCCCAATGAAACGAATACTTCAAAACGTCCTTGGGAGAGGATCCGAATCCGTTCGCGACAATGGCCCCTCCGCTGGCCGGAGGGATCTCTTGGATGTGGTTGAGCCTGGTTTTATTCGTGTAGGCCTCGGCTTCGATGTTGATATGGGTCGACTCTCTTGATGAAACCAGGATGGAATCTAAATTAATATTAATCCCGTTTGAAATTATCTTTAAGGTATGGGTCCCTGAAGATAACGAGGCCAGGTCTAGACTCGCGTGTCGGAATTCCCACCATTCCTGCGTAGAAGCGCAAGCCAGCGATCCGACGGAGGTCCCATCCACTTCCAGCTTCAATTCCGCGCCTTCCTGTTCCGTGGCGTAAATAACGGTGACTCGGTATTTATCCAAAGAATTATTGACCTTAAAATTATAGTCAAGAGAATCACCTGGAATGGATCCAAATCCATTGTTGACGATCATTCCCCCTCTGGCCCAGACCAAATTTTGCCGAAACTCAATCCGGGTGGCGTTTCCGTAATTCTCAGCATCGATGATGGCTTCGGCTTGGTCCGCCATCGTACTGTACAACCGACCCGCAAAGTTCATCCCTTTAAAATCCTTGCTGAAGTACGAGAAAAATATTGAATGGCCTTCTCCCAAAATGGACGCTGGCGGCCACCGGTTGATTTGAGATGTTCTTCTTGTTTCCAGCAAATCGGGAAACTTCCACTTGCTATAAGCCAAATTTTTAGAAAAAGCGCTGACCGCCGAAAAAGATCCGATTAAAATACACAAGGTAAATATCTTGCCGATGAAATCATTTTTCCTTTCCCCGAAACTTCTCATGACAAAGATCCAAAAAACAAAAAGGGCGGGAATCACCACCAAGGCCATTCCCCCTTCGTCTTCTCCTCCCACCAACCAAGGCCCTATTAACAAAATGGCCAAAGAAACTCTTCGCCACAGGGTTTCATTTTTGTCCATTTTCCGTTGGGACAAATAAGCAAAAAAACCAAATTCCACCAGATAAAACCAAATGAGTTTGGGCCAAATAACGAAAACATCTTCGCGGCCGGCCATCCAGTGGAACGGGAAAAGAGGGTGTTTGGAAAAATAATAAAAACCAAGGACCAGGATGAGAAAAACGGCGGGGATCAGTGCAATAAATTTTTCCAGCTTTAACGAAGATCTCCGAATATAAATTGCGACCCCCACAAAAGGGGTGAAACCGACCGCCACCGGAAGGGACCACAAGGCGCTTAAAATCCATATGAGTAACAAGGGCCCTATTTCTTTTTCTCTTTGGAGGGAATCCATCCAGCAACCGGCGAGAATCCAACCTGAAAGGGCATGGGCGGGGAAGGAAAAAAACAGGCCGGTGTTAGAAATATACATCCATAAACTTGACCAATCTTCGGCCCAGTGCGTCCCTTCAAAAATATGATTGGAATAAAGGACGTCCCCAATCCAATCCATTCCTCCGAGAACGATAAACAAAATTAAAATTTTCCAATAAACACCTTGAACCAGCCGAATCAACCACAGAAAAGAAAGGGTCGCGCCCAAAAGAGTCCAAAGGAAAAGCGCAGCCTCGGCCACCGTCATCCCCATCCATTTTCCGAGGGCGGCTGCCGGAAGCTGATAAGCGATTTCATTGACGAGCGGGCTAAAACCCGCCGGGGTTTTGCTCATGTAAGCGACGGGCCAAGACCGGAGTGTCAAATCTGTTAAAAGCGCATGACTTTTTAACCAGGAGAGATTGGCCCCCCCATATCCCCCACTCCAGCAAAGAATCGTCCAACATAAAGCGATTAAACCGGCCGCGATCCAAGGATCGGATGGCGACGCATCAAGTTTGCGCCATCCCAAAAAAATCGCCCCTATCAAAATCCCCACGCTCAAAATTCCAAGCCAAGGGCGGAACCATCCCAAAACGAAGATCAACCAAGGGAAGGCCAAGTAGCATAGAGTTATTTTTTCTAATGAAACTTTTCGCTCTTTCATTCCTTTTTCCCCTTAATTAAAAACGAATCAAGTCCCACAAAATCGCCGGCGGAAATGATCGAAAGATAATGTCTTCCCGGTTTTAGACCGGCCAAGGACACGCGGAGAGGCTCAAATTTCCATTCATCTCCGGTTTCACTTAAAGAAAGTTTGACCGGAATGTTGTCATCGATTTTAAAATTGAGAAAAGCTTGGGGCGCCCGCAAACTGTATTTGATGATCATCTCCGGCTGCTTAATTTCTTCTCCAATATCAAATTCATAATGAAGAACATCTTGAAGGGACGCGCCGAAGTCTCCTCCGATAAATCTGACCCCATCGGCCCAAAAACATTTTTGGGAAAAATCTTCGCGAGTTTCATTGGTATAAGCCTCCGCTTGAATCTTTAAGCCGGAAGAAACAAAGGGCTGAAAAACAAAAGCATCCAAGTTAATGTTGGAGCCAATCGATTCAACTTTCAGTTTATGGGGACCCTTCGACAGGACCGGAATCAAGACCGAAACGGACGAAACATCCCACCAATGGCGGGTCTTCGGGCAAGCCACATTGTCGATGAAAACACCGTCCACAAAAACACGAAGAGATGATTTTTTCTCTTCCGTCGCATAAAGAATGGCCAAAGTGGACTCCCCCTGAAAAACGTCATTAACAAATGAATATTCAACCGCATCACCGACCGTTGACCCAAAACCGTTGTTCACCAGTCCTCCGCCAAAGGTCCTATCGGACTTTTGATGAAAATCGGCTCGCGGCTTGTTTTCATAATCTTCGGCCTCAATGAACAAAGGGGTGTTTTGAGCGGGTAAAATAAAAAAGGCGTCGATATTCACATTGATCCCATTCGACGTTGCTCCCAACTCATGGGAGCCCGCCGCCAGGTTTCCCAGTTTCAATATAACCGGCTCAAAATTATCCCAGCTTCCCGTGTTCCGGCAATGGAGTTTATGAAAGGGAACTCCGTTGAGCGACAGATCTAAAATGGCGCCTTCCATCGCGGTTGAATAAAGGGCCACCAACATCCGGCCGACCAGAGGTTCTTTGACATCAAAAGACACTAAAATTTTGTCATCCACAGAAGACCCAAACTCATTGTTGACAATGGCGCCCCCGTGAGCTGACGGCAGCACACTCACATAATCCATCCGTGTCTTATTGCTGTACCTTTCCGCTTCCACCACAATCATCGCTTGCTGAAACTCTCCCGCCATCAAATTTGCGCTCGTGTTTTGACTCAGAGAAGAGGCGCGCGCCAGTTTTTTAAAGAAAAAGCTATTGACCGACCCACTGTATTGATTGGTTCCAATCAGTGCGGCCGAACGGGTTAATCCTGGAGTTTGCTGCAGCTTAGGCACTTTGGAAGTGTACCAGGAAATGGAGCGAGAAATTTCGAAGAGGCCGGGAAACGCCCCCAGCATGACCAACGCCCACAGTATTTTCTTCTTGCCCGATACCACTTCGCCGTTAAAGAGATCTCTAGAAATAAAAACGCTCAATAAAAACAAGGCCGGGATACAAGTCCGCATGGCGAAGTCATTAAACATCCCCAATCGGTAAAACGGAATCAGGAAAAGGGAAAGACCGGCCGCGGCCAACCAGATTCCCTTTTCATTCTTTTCAAGAGAGGTTTGACCCAGGAAAAATAAATAGAGGCCAAATTCGACGGCGCAAAATAAAAAATATCTCGGCCATAGTCTTAACAAACTCGAAGAGTTTAAGACCCAGTCCGCCGGCAACCCTTTGTCACGGCTCAAATAAAATGAAAAAGCGATCGCCATAAGAATCGGCGCCGTCACCAGATTTTGGAAACTCAGCAAGGTTTTTAACTGGTTTCTATAACAGCTCACGACCAAAAATGGCGCCAAGCCTAAGGCTGTAAAGGGCGACCACAACAAAGAGCATGAAAAAATCAGCCCCATGTTCCGAAGGTTTCTAGAACGCAATGATTCCGTTGCAATCAATCCGGTCGCCAGCCATCCAATCAAAGAATGTTGCGGCGCCCAAAAAAGCTGGGCGGTGTGAGAAGGGAATTCCCATATGCCGGCCCACCATTCGACATGAGTTATTCCATCCGGAACGTGGCCGTTAAGAATGAAATCTCCGAAAAAATCCAATCCGCCGAATAAAATGAAGAGGATCACGCCCCACCACGGCATGGAACCGACCAATTTCCTAAAAAGGAACAACGTGAGAACGACGCCCACATAGGTTGTGGAAAAAAGCGCGACGTTGGCAAAAGTCCAGCCAAAAAGTTTCCCGGCCAGCGCGGCAGGAAGATAATAGGCGAGATAATAAACAAGCGCTTGCATTTCCATCCCGGCGCCAGGGAAAATAACGGGCCAGGACTGGTAAATAAGGTCTTTAAAAATCGCGTTGTGTTTAAACCAATCCCAGTTACGAAGTCCCAGGCCTCCCACTCCGGAAAGGGCTGTCCATAAAAACGCGACCGTCAAAATAAATATGACGGATTTTTTATCCAAGGAAATTTTAGGAAGGTTTGATTCAGAGGGGGGCGTGCGCAAGGCCAGAAACAAGCCCACGGCCAACACCGAGCCACTGACCAAGGCCCAGGATATCTGCAACCAGCCCGCCAAAAAAATAAACCACGGCGCGAAAAGATAAAGGAAAGCTATTTTCTCAACCATCAATAACCCAAGGACTTCAATTGCTCATGAAGATCCTCATCAATCGAAGTCTCATTTCCGGTCGACGGTTTAAAATGAGGAAGAATTTTAAGAAGGGACCTTAATTTATCCTCTAAGAAAGGAATGTGCGTGTCGCCCTTGTCGATTTTGTTCGCATTTTCTTCGGGATCCGCGACCAGATCGTAAAATTCCTTTCCATTCCAATCATTGAGATTGGTGAACATCTTTTTTTCCCATCCTCGAGAAGAGTTTTTCTTCAGTCTAAAACCGGGGTCGTCAAATTCCAGGGCCAGGATAAATTTATATTGGGAGGTGCCTTGAACGTAGCGGACCATCTTTCTCTCCGGCTCGTAGGCCAGCGATTCGGAGAAAGCCAAGCTTTCTTCAGGAGGTGTTCCTCCCTTGAGAATCGGCGCCAGACTTTCCCCTTGAAGCGGAAGGTCGTCATGGGGGAATTTAAAAAGATCCAATAACGTCGGCATGACATCAATCAACTGGGCTTGATATGTTTTCACGATAGAAGCAGGGAAAAGACCGGGCGCGTGAAAAATAAGTGGCACATGGATCATTTCTTCGTAGAGCGTATGTCCGTGGTCGATATTGTCACCATAGTGGGACATCAAATCCTCGCCATGGTCGCTGAAAATCACCAGGATGGTTTTATCCAGGATATCCAACGACCGAAGCTTGGCTTCCAGGTGCCCAATAAATTTATCCGTGTAATAGACGTCGCTGTCATACCGCGCGTTGATCCTTTCTTTCGGGGTGGCATCCGGGGGAAGCTGGTTGACGAAAAATTTTCTCGTGAAAGGGCGGTGAATTTCATACGTATGGAGAAAGAGGAAAAATTTCTTGTCGGCGTGAGACTCGATCCAATCGAAACCATTTGAAAAAATAAACTTGGCGTCGGGCCCAAAGGCGCGGCCGGCCTCAATGTAGTGATCAAATCCCCGGTAAAATCCAAAATTGGCCGCCACGTTGGCGGATCCGGTGAAGGCTTGAGTCAAATAGCCGTTTGTTCGAAACACATCCGCAAGCGTCGTTTTATCACGTGCCAATTCTATTTTTTGACGGGTTTGCCACGACTGGGTCACGCCATGCGACGTCGGATAAAGACCTGTCATCAAAGACATATGCGAGGGTTTTGTCCAGGGAGATTGGCTCACCGCGTTTTTGAAATAGACTCCCTTCCGGGCCAACGCGTCCAAATTCGGCGTGGTGTTGCGGAAATAACCACTTAAACCCATCCGGTCGCCTCGAAGCGTGTCGAGAGAAACCAAAATAACATTGTATTCGCCGGCGGCCCTTTGAAAATTACCAACGCGGATCGCTCCCCACACCATCCATTTTTCCTGGGAAGGAGATGAAATTGGTTTTTTGTTCCTGTTCAGCACTCTTTTTTTAAACTTGATGGCGACTTTTTGACCGGCAAAGTCAGAAAGGGAGAGCGTGACATTTTGCCATCCCAAATTATTTATTTGTAACGACGGATCTAACACCATCCGAAACAGTTCAATTTCTTTTTTCTGAGGAACAGAAACCAAAACCTTATATTCGTACCTATAAGAATTATTGAGCCACGCTTCAGGTTTAAGCGCATAAGAAAAATGAAGGGTGTCCGAAGATCCGACGAGAAGGTTAAGAGGGGTCAAAGAATTTTGACTGACTTCACTGGTTTGAAAAACTTTATGGCCCAGTGGGATGGTCAACTTAAGGGCCGTGCTCCCAAAAATGGGCCCCTCACTTTTTTGTTCCGCCCGAACAGCGGAACAGAAAAGAAACACCACTAAAAACCCATACGGGGACACGCGGTTCATATTAATACCCCAGCGACCTCAATTGTTCCTCCAACTCTAAATCCGACACATCCCGTTCTTCTTTTTTATTTTCATTTAATTTCTGAATTAAATGAGGAAACCGCTCATCGAATTTTTTTTCCAAATCTGAAAAAACGGGATGCGAGTCGCGGCTGACCGGACGGAGCTCTTCGGAATCTTTTTGAAGATCAAAAAATTCCACCCGAGCGGTCAGGGGAATCTTTTTTCGCGATCGCTTCTTTTTATCAAAACTAAAAATCATCTTTAACTTGGCGTCTCCTTTCATGTACCGGAGAGAAAGACTATTTCGTGTGGAGCGAAGAGGCGTCACTTCACTGAAAGCGATCGATTCATCGGGACTGGGCTTTCCCAAGAGCAACGGTTTCAGACTCTTCCCCTCCGCGAATTTGGGAACAAGAATTCCCGCCAGATCCAGAATAGTGGGCATCAGATCGGTGGATTGCACTTGGGATTCGGAAATTATTCTGGGTTTAAACTTTGAGGGGCAATAAAACAGAAGAGGGACCCGGATCGACGCCTCGTATAAATTTTGCCCGTGTCCCATTTTTCCATGCTCTCTGAATTCTTCTCCATGGTCACTGGTGATAATGACATACGTGTTACCGGACAACTGAAGTTCATCGAGCTTGGCGAAAAGTTTGCCGACATATTTGTCCGTAAAAAGAATTCCGCTGTCGTACCGCGCAATGGTTTTTTCCAGCGGGCTTCCGTCTGCAACCTCACCCATAAAATGCTTGCGCTTGTAGGGAGAATGAATTTCATACGTGTGTAAGAAGAGGAAAAACTTTTTCGTGCCATTGGATTCAAGCCACTTCATCGCGGCGGGGAAAATATACTCCGCATCTTTTCCTTTGTGGCGCCGATGCTCGCGATATCTCTCAAAGCCCCGGAAAAAACCCCAGTTGGCCGCGACGTAGCCGGCCGCCGTGAAAGATTCGGTCACATATCCTTTTAGATACATAAATTCTGAAAGCGTTCTTTTATCAACCGGCACACTTTCAATGGGACGCGGGACGTCCTTATAAAAATCAGCTTGAGACCACGAAAAGCGGCCGGAAAACATGGACCGATGGGCGGGCAGGGTCCATGAAGAAGCGCTGATCGCTTGCTTAAAATAAACCCCTTTCCGAGCCGCTTCATCGAAAGCCGGGCTGGTGTTCCTGGAATATCCATCAATTCCCAAGTGGTCCGCCCGCAACGTGTCCAATGAAATAAAGATGAAATTCATTTCATTCTTCCCCCGGTTGAAGTTGCCCGCGCGAACCCCTCCCCACAGCGCGAAAAAAGGATCGGTCTCGGTGAAATCCCCTTCTTCGGTCACGAGGACGGAAGAAAAATGAAAAGAAAGTTTCTTCCCCGAAAAAAGATCCAGCGGAATTTCCTTGTTAATCCATCCTGCACTCGCCGGCTCTTCGGGATTAAGCACATCGGTGAAAATGGTGAAAAAGGGGCGTCCCTTTTGCGAAACCGCGATTGAAAACCTGACCTTGTTCTTATTATCAATTAACGCTTCCGGGCGAATCCCATAGGAAAATCGCAAAGAATCGCCGGCTTTCACGGCTCTGTGGTTTAAAATCTGCCCGAAAAACAATTCGCAAGTCTGGGCCGACCCATCGGCATTCTTTAATTTGATGGCGCTGCTTCCAAAAAGGCGGGCGTCTTTACGGGCACCTAAACATATCTCTGCCGGAACAGATAATAAAAGGACCGCTCCCACTGAAAGACGAATTAAAGAATTCGTCATCGTCATTGCGCGGAATTAAATATTTTTTCCGGCGTCCCATCCAAAACTCGGTCCACCGCTTCCCATCCCATCATAAAGGCGTGGTCCGAATTTCCGATTTCGTACTTCCAGGTGCCGAACCGCCCGCGGCTCAAGATATTCTGTTGTTCAAGCCAGGGATTAATTTGGGCCAATAAAGGGTCGCGCTGAAGGGTGGGGATCGGATATCCGTACGGACAATCCATAAGGTGAGTTGAAATAATAGAGGACCGGTCTTGGGGTTCAATAATTCCGGAAGTGATAAGCCCGTTGATTGTTTTTTCAATCACCGTTTCTTTCGGATTGGGCCAATGGGAAGAATAAGGAATTTCGCACAAAAGCGAACTGTAATGTTCCACGTCGGATTGAGGAACATTTTCAGGCGAATATTTTGATAAATGGGTCACGCGGTAAAAAGGAACTGACGTTTCCGGGAAGTAAGCCCAGCAAACGTCCCAATCCAGGTTTTTCTTGAGACCAATCCCAATACCGTAGACCCCGTGAAAAGCCAGTTGCCGGGCCGCCTGCTTGACAGTTTCCGGCGCAGAGGGCATCCGCGCGATCAATTGATCCAACGGAAGGCTACTGATCAATGCGTCATAAGAAACAGGGTCCTTTCCTTTCAAGGTGACGGTTTTTTTCACAGGATCAATGGACATCACTTCAGAATCAAATTTTATCCGGCTGGAAAAGGGAGAGGCCCACTCCTCAAAAAGTTGTCCAAACCCCTTCCCCCGCGGGTAAAAGAAACGCGCGTTGGGCCCCCACAATGTTTCACTTTTTTTCAAAATGACTCCCGAAAGTATTTTCTGAAAATCCACCACGCTGACCCGGTCGTTCATCCAATAAATGCCCATGTCTTTTAAAGGATGGGCCCATACTTTCTGGTTGTAGGGCAACATGAAAAGAGAGGCGATTCCCCGGCCAAACCGGGTCACAATCCAATCTTCGAAATTTTGGACGGAAGGAGCGGCTTCTTGGCTGACCGCGTAAAGTCCGAGCAGACATTCCAAGGTTTGTTCCGGCGCCAAATGGCCAATGTTATTTTGGAAGGGATAAGCGATCCAACGATCTTGAAGGCGAATGTAACTTTTTCTTTCCAAAGAAAATAATTTTCCAGAAAATTTTTTATCGAGAAGAGAATTAAACCGTTCATCTTTAGAAAATAAAACATGTCCGGCCCGGTCCCAGGTAAAACCCTGCGGGTCCGTCTCGCTGCCGGCCAGTCCTCCCACTTTGTTGGACTTTTCAAAGAGGACCCAGTCTTGGTGGTCCCGTTCCTGCAATCGGGCGCCCGCCCCCACTCCCAGGGGGCCCGCTCCCACAATCACAATTTTTTTAGGAGCCATGATTCTTCTCCGGTAAAGCCAGGCGCAGACGGAATAAGTCCCCGAAAGTTTGAAAGCAAACTTTCAGTAATTTCCATCGAACAATGGAAATTGTTCCCGTCAGTCGGGGCAAATGAACCACCGGAACTTCAACAATCTTAAATCCGAGGGCCTGGGCCACCAGGTTCATTTCGATGGAGGGAGCAAATGGCTCTAAGGGAACGATGATTCCTAAAACAGAATCAAGGGCCCGGCGTGAATATATTTTGAAGGGTGCGTTGTGATCGCTTAAGGTGGACCCAAAAAGTAAAAAGCAAACGGCCCGATTGATAACGGTAATTATTCGCCGCACCAGGGGATCATGACGCACCGCCCGGACCCCCAACACCACATCGCCGGCTGAGGCCCGTGAATGGAGTTTCCAAAAATCAGAAGGATCGTGTTGATTATCGCTATCACAGTGAAAGATGGATTCCCCTCGCGCCGCCTGATACCCGGCCAGAAGGGCTTTCCCATGGCCCCCATTTTGCCGCATATGAATAATCTTTAACCGCGGATTTTTCTGGGCGAGCCGGTCTAAAATATCCGCCGTGCGGTCACGGCTGGCGTCGTTCACAAGAATAAATTCACAGTCGTTTAATTGAGTGAGGATCTTTTCTTGGAAGGATTGGACGACTTTTTCAATGACCGCTTCTTCGTTATAGACCGGCATGACAATAGACCATTGCATGGAGGTCACCTGACCAGAAGCGAATGACCTTCCTGCCGGGGGTCTCCCTCAACGTCAAAATAATCGAGGACGGTCGGTCCCAGGTCGATTAACGAAGGATGTTCACCTTTTAACTTTTTATTGGAGAACAACACGCCAGGAACCAACGAGGGATCGCACAAATGGTCTCCGCTCCAACTCTTGATATTGTCCTCGATTAAAGACGAAGGGGAAGCGCCGAGACCAGTCTGCCAGGAAGCGCGGAAGGGTAAATTAAACCCCATATAAAGATCGGGCCCGTTTCCGGCGTAAGGCCCCTTATACATCTCTTCTCCCCGGTAAACTTTTTTCACAACCAGTGTGCCGTCTTTGTCTTTCCACTTTGAAATTAAATCGACGATCTCTTTTTTAAGAGCGTCGGTCTCGGCGCCTTTATAGACCACGCCCTTTTTCTCCCGGCCGAATTGGTTGATGTAGATGCCGCCAAAACCAACGCTGTAGGCGCGCGTGTTCTCCCAATCCACATTGGCGAAAAATTCGGCCCCTTCCCGAGCGCCTTCTTTCAGTGTCAAAAAACCGTTATCACGGAGCCAGCTATTCACATGGACGGAACGGCGAAACGAACCAAACCCATGATCCGATAGAACAATCAGCGCCGTGTCGGAAGGAATTTTTTTGAGCACCTCTCCAAGAACTTTATCCATCGCTTTATAAACATCCCGAATCGCATTCTTCACCGCTGGCTGCGTTGATGTTTCTTGGGCAGGATGGCCGGGATCTTGATAGCGCCAAAACATGTGCTGAATAAGATCGGTGATGCCGAAGTAAGAGAATAAAAGACCCGATTCGTAACGACTCAGCTCCAAGTCGAGCGTCTTTATATTTTCATCGAGAATGGAATAAGCTTGTTCAAGGAATTTTTCATCAGAAAGGCGACCCTCGTTAAGGGCCCATGTGTCATAGGGCATGCCTTGGGTATAGAAATTCCCGATTTTCTCAAAGATCTCTTTGGCATAAGTGGTGGGATAAGAAATCTGGAGAGCGGGAGACTGAGGATCCAAATTGACGGGCGTCATATAAAGACCGAATTCGGGTTCAACCGAATTTAAATGAAACCGGCAAATGCCGTAGAGCTTGTTCATCACGCCGGATTTAAATTCCAGCCGCACCCAGGGGCTCCACTGACCGACGGACAACTCAAAATTCTGGCCCCCCACGGTCGCTTTTATTTTTTTCGAATCGACCCTGAACAACGTGACCGGCACGGATAACTCAGCTCCCCCTTGAATCCTGGGACCAGAGGCAACCGTTTCAATTTTCCCTTCCTTCCATGAAACCTGTATCCATTTTCCGTGCGCCTCTTTATCATTCAAAGGTTGAGAGGAATAAAAAGCCGAAATACCTTGAGTTCCCCGGATGTCGGGCGTCCCCATTCCCGACAAAAGACGTCCTGCCATTGATTCAGCGGGAAAGGTCACGGGACAGCGGAGAATCACGCTTTTAATTTCTTGGGCGCCCAAATAATCCCAAAACGTTTTCCCTTTCCGTCTGGTTTTGAGGCTGGGCCCGGTGAGGCCGCTCATTAGTTTTTTAAAAGGGGAGGAGGATTTGTCTTCTTCGGTCATGCCAATCTCAGGAAAATGGGTTTCGGGATTTCGGACCACGAAATCAAACACGTCGTGTTCGCCTGGATTGTGCCCGGAAATAAAACAAGACCAGGCCACGGGAGATTGGGGCGGATTGGAAGTTTGAAGCGGGGAAAATGAGCCTTGCTCGGCCAGAGATTTAAAATGAGGTAACTGCCCTTCAGCGATCATCCGCCGCATGAGCGCGGGATCCATCCCGTCCATCCCTAAAATGACCATTTTTTTTGCGGCTGTCATATTCGCTTTTTGATCTCCATAAGCCGAAGGCGTTCCCAAAATGAAACAACCGGCGAGGAGGGCGTTAGAACTTCTTTTTAATCGCTTGGAAAAATTGAAGTGCAAGTTCTTTCCATTTTTTAAAAGTAAGGACGATCGCTCCCAATCCGAGCGTGAGGAGTCCCCAAATCAGGGCGCCGATCCCTGAAACAAACGTCACGCCCGTGCCGGGGTCCACATAGGCCAACCCCGGTTGGGCCTGAATGAAAGTTAAAATTATAAAGAGGCCGAGGATTCGAGAAATGACCCCGCATCCCACCACGCGCCCGGCTTTCTGGAAAACGATCCGGGAGAGCGGACTTCCGGCCTCCATCGATTCAAGCCAGAGAGGCGTTTTTGTGGAGAAGACGACGCGGCCCACATCGCCGGCGCCCAGCCCCTTCAAATTTGTTTCATCCAACTGTTCTTTCAT
>CAZJOE010000010.1:0-12944 GCA_964547555.1 uncultured Elusimicrobia bacterium
GGCGCCATCGGCACTCATAAAATGCTGGGTGTGGCCAAAGCGAAAAAGGCCCGGTTTTTGTTGGCCTCCACATCGGAAGTCTATGGAGACCCGCAAGTTCATCCGCAACCTGAATCCTACTGGGGCCACGTGAATCCTGTCGGCCCTCGCGGCGTTTATGATGAAGCCAAACGTTACGCCGAAGCGCTTTCCATGGCCTATCAGCGCGTTCACGGCGTTCAGGTCCGCATTGCTCGCATTTTTAACACCTATGGACCACGAATCCGTCCCAATGATGGGCGCGCGGTTCCCGCTTTTATCACTCAAGCCCTGACCAATAAGCCCGTCACGATTTTCGGAAGCGGAAAACAAACCCGGTCTTTTTGTTATGTGGACGATGAAGTGGAAGGGCTTCTCCGGCTTTTGATTTCCAATCACGTGGGGCCCATGAACATCGGCAATCCCCATGAAATGACGGTTGAGGCTATGGCCCGCCTCATTATCAAGTTGAGCCGAAGCAAAAGCCGTATCGTAAAGAAACCACTTCCCGAGGACGACCCCAAAGTCCGCCAACCCGACATCACTCTCGCCAAGAAAAAATTGGGCTGGACCCCTCGTATTTCCCATGAAGAGGGGCTAAAAAGAACCATAGACTGGTTCCGATTAACCTGGCTCAATAAAAAATGACCTTTAGATTTCCAACAACCCATAACACGCGCGGCCTTTTAATTTGTCTGGGAGTGACCTTCCTGGTCCTCTTTCTTTATCCTCTTAAAACCTTCGATAACTTGGAAAATCGAGCGGTCGATTATCGTTTTAACTCTCGAGGCGTTCGTCCTCCTGATCCCAACATCGTTTTGGTCGATATCAATGAACCTTCGATGGCCAAGCTGGGCCGTTGGCCTTGGCCCCGTTCTTATCATGGAAAAATGGCCCGAATTTTGGAGAAAGCCGGCGCCAAAGTGGTGGCATTTGATTCCATTTTTTCTGAGAGAGAAAGAAACGGCAACGCCTCCGATATGGAATTCGCGAAAGCCGCTGAAGAGACAGGCATCGTTACCAGCGCTTTCCATTTCATCGATGGCATCCAAAACAAAATTTTTGGGAAGACCCCTCTTTTTCCTTACTCACCCCTCATGGAACATGTCTATATCGGATTCGTTAATCTTGAACCAGATTCCGATGGCGTGACGCGTCGGGCTAATTTGTACGCGATCGACGGCGATACCGTTTATCCTTCGCTGGGCGTGGCCGCGTTGGCTTTGGCGGAAGATAAAACGATGGATGAAATGTTTAAGTCCCTTCCCGTGGTGGTCACCAAAGATCCCGACATGGCGGAGAGCGCCCTTTTCATTAACTTCCGTTGCCAGGAAAATAACGAGGGGCAAGATTATCCGTCCTATTCCTATGCAGATGTATTGAATGGAAAAATTCCCCCCGAATCCTTCCGCGACAAAATTGTTTTCATCGGCGCCACCGCCACCGCTCTCTTTGATATGAAAGCGATTCCCTTTACCTCCAATTATCCGGGCGTCAAAGTTCACATGAATGTCGTGGACAATCTCATCCACAACAATTTCATGAAAGAAATTCCCACGTATATAACGGGCTTCTATATTTTGATTTTGGGACTCTTCTTGGGAATCGTTCTTCCTCGCCTTTCAACGTGGAACAAGCTGATCGTTTTCGTCGTGATTGTGGGCGGAGGCATTGTCGCGGGCCGGTGGCTTTTCTCGAGCTTGAACATTGTGATTCATATGGTTCCTCCTCTTTTCACAGGGCTTGGCTGTTATGCGGGGCTTCTTTTCTATCAGGTGGTGGTCGAGGAAAGAGAGAAACGGAAAATTAAAGGAAGCTTCAAACAATACCTGTCCCCGAAGATTATCGACATCATTACCAAAGATCCCAGTAAGTTGAAGTTGGGGGGAGAAGAAAGAAAAGTTTCCATCTTCTTCTTGGACATTGCCGGTTTTACCACGATGTCGGAAACACTTCATCCCACCCAATTGGTGGAAGTGATGAACGAATGTCTGACGGAATTTTCAAATGTGATTTTGAAGCATGATGGACTGATCAACAAATACATTGGCGACTGCATCATGGCTTTCTGGAACGCGCCCGCGGATCAACCGAAGCATGCCACTCAATCTTGTTTGGCCGCGCTGGATTGCATCAACGCTTTGCCGGCGATCAATAAAAGGTTTAAAGAGAAAGGTCTGCCTTCGATCGATTGCCGAGTGGGCATCAACACGGGGCTGGTGGTGGTGGGGAATATGGGATCCAATGAAAGATTTGATTACACGGTGATGGGGGACGCAGTTAATTTGGCGTCGCGTCTTGAGGGGGCCAACAAGGAATATCACTCTCATATCATGATTTCTGAGGCGACCT
Organism: uncultured Elusimicrobia bacterium; assembly: GCA_964547555.1. Classification (GTDB taxonomy): domain Bacteria; phylum Elusimicrobiota; class Elusimicrobia; order F11; family F11; genus CAZJOE01. Next base: position 2,371 of record CAZJOE010000010.1, read on the forward strand.
TTGAACAGGCGAAAGAGGACATCGAAGCCAGAGACTTGGACCTCATCCGGGTGAAGGGGAAAAAAGAACCACGCAAAGTTTTTGAGTTGCTGGCCCGCAAAGGGGAAATGTCAGAAGCAATTTTAAAAGGAAGAGAGCTTTACCATCAGGGCCTCAAGCTTTACCGGCAGCAACAATTCGAAGAAGCCATCCAAACTTTACAGGAAGTTTTCGATTATATCCCCAGCGATCATCTCGCCCTCATCTACCAGCAACGCGCCCGCACCTTCAAAATAAACCCGCCACCCCCCTCCTGGGACGGCGTGTTTGAAATGAAGACGAAGTAGCCCTAATTTATCCCCTCTAGTTTGTTATTAATATATGATTATCAGTGATTTTAGTTTATAAAGTCTATATATATTGACAAAATCTATATATAGACTTATACTCATTGCATGAAAACGATCGAACCTTTAAAAGATACAGATCGGAAAAGATTATCGGGCCCAGCCATAAGAGGTTTTTTCAAAATGGCTGACTTATGGAAGCTCACTGCGGATGAACAAATGAAGTTGTTAGGAATATCTGCTCGCTCGACTTTTTTTAAATGGAAAAAAAATCAAGATGCTCTTTTATCGCAAGATACCATTGAACGGATTTCTTACATGCTCGGTATTTATAAAGCGTTGCATATTATTTTTTCAGATCGTTATTCAGCTGATTCTTGGCTCCGACGTCCCAACACCAACCCCCTCTATGGAGGACGTCCCCCTCTCGATCGAATGTTATCGGGCCGCGTCGCAGACTTGTATGTGGTTCGTCAACATCTTGATGCCGAAAGGGGAGGGTGGTCTTGAGCGTTAAAGAAAAGCACATTGTTTGGAACCAAAGCTGGCGGGTTATTCACTCTCATGGTCAAGAAAAACACGTTTTGAATGAATTGGCTCAAGCTCCCGAACAAGACGTCCTAATCGAAACAGAACAAATCACCAACAACCGTATTCAGATTCAGGAAGGTCATGTCCCGTCCTCGATTCACAAGAAGAACTTTACGGGTCCCGGATCTCAATATATTTTGGCTCCCTTTTCATTTCCAAATCCAGATGGGAGTCGATTCAGCGATGGAACCTATGGTGTTTATTATGCAGGTCATTCACTAATCACCGCAATCAAGGAAACGGTTCATCATTTGACTCGGTTTCTGAAGGAGAGCAAAGCGGAACCAGAAGTATTTAATATGAGGGTTTTGGTCGCCAGGCTAGATGGATCTTTACATGATATTCGCGGTATGAAAAAAGAATACGCGAGTGTCTATGATCCGGCTAGCTACGTCATTTCAAGAACATTCGGAAAATCACTTTATCGAGAATCATCAAATGGGATTATTTACGACAGCGTAAGAGATAAGGGGGGAGAATGTGTCGCGGTTTTTAAACCGGATGTATTAAACCATTGTCGCCAGGAAAGATTTCTTGAATATGTGTGGGATGGAGATAAAATAAAATCAGTCTACGAGTTAAAAGAATTTCCGCAGATTTAGTAATGCCCAAGTGAACCGTCGTCCTGGGTTTTCTTGAGGGCGACTCGGAACCCCAAAATTCCTACCGTCCACACCACCACCGAAAAGACAGAAAGATAAATAAGATGCTTGCCCACCTGTTCAAATCCCGCATGATTAAGAAGAGTGGCGCGTAAGCTTTCCAGCGCATGCGTCATGGGGATCCAATCGGAGATCGATTTCATCCAATCGGGAAGAATGGTGGTTGGAAAATAAACGCCGCCCAACAATTCACTTGCTGTCGCGATGGTCCAGGTCACGGGGTTTCCTCTTTTATACCGCAGAATAAAAGCGGCCGCCAAAATTCCGAGTCCCATAAAAGTGGTGAGCGTGAGAAACAAGCAAACAAGCGCCGGGAGAATATTGGCTTGGGGCAGCGTCAACCCGAACACCGCAAAAGCAACCACAAAATAAAACAACACTTCAAATGTGGCATAGGCAAAGTCCCATAACGCCGATCCCGTCAGGAAAGTGGAGATACGAATGGGGGAGGTGAGAACGGATTCCATCGTGCCCATGTACTGTTCCTGTCTTAAGGATTGGGAGAAAGAGGTGAGCCCTACATTTTGATAGGTGGAAAACGCAATTCCGATCAGGACGAAGGGGAAATAGGCGCCCCCATAGGCTTCCAAATTGGTGTTGGCGGCAGAGTCAAAAAGCTTGGCGACAAAATAGAACGTGGCCGCGTTAAAGAAGACGCCGGCGATATCCAATAAGAAAGCGAACTTATAGCTAACCGTCTGCCGGAAATCTCGAAGCAGGAAAGCCCGCATCGTGCGCAAGATCATTGGGGCTCCGCGACTTCGACGGTTTTTAAATAGAACTCTTCAAAAGTTTTGTGTTTGGTTTCGATTTCCAGCTGTTTGGCGTCCATCGACATAATAATTTCGCCATTTTTAATAATAAGGATATGGTCGGCGATTTTTTTGGCCTCTTCAAGTTGATGAGTCGAGAGAAGCACTGTTTTTTTATTTTTCCGGACCAGATGATCTCGAATCAGGCGGCGAAACCGAAGGACCGCGTGAGGGTCTAGATTCCTCATGGGTTCATCAAGCAGCAAAATCGGGGGGTTATGAAGAAGCGCCCGGGCGAGGCTGAATTTCTGACGGGCGCCCGCGGACGTTTTAAGAACCATTCTCCCGACATCTTCATTAAAGTCCAACAAGAAGGCCAAATTGCCGATGGATTTTCCCACCTCTTCTTCAGACAATTGTTGCAGCGCTCCGAAAAATTCCAGGTTCTGTTTGGCACTCAGGCGTCCGTAGAATCCGCTGCGCTCTTCGGCAGGCATCCATCCGACTTTGGTGTGGGCTTCAATCGGTTTTAGGGTGGGATCGAGCCCCATCAAGGAAACCGATCCCTCGGTGGGCGAAACAAGACCGGCTAGAATTTTAAGAAGGGTCGTTTTCCCTGACCCATTGGGACCCAGCAAACACCAGATTTTTCCCAAGGGGATGTCGAACGACACCTTATGAAGGGCGGCTTTTGCGTCGGAAGCTTTTGAATAATATTTGGATAATTCAGAAACACGTATCGCGACTGGGGGTTCTTCCATTCCAGTATTGTGCGAATTTTAAGAGGCGTTTACAACGTTGTCTTGAAGCTTCAAACAAAGAAATCCTAAGATAAAGATCCCTCAAGTCCTTCCCTTGCATCCCCTCCTCATCCCCCTCCTATGTTCAAATAATTACACCAGGAGATAAGTATGAAATCATTGGCCACATCAGCGCAGATTGAAAGAAGTATTTACGTCATTCGAAACCACGCAGTTATGTTGGATTCAGACCTTGCGGAGCTCTATGGTGTTTCAACCGGGGTCCTGAATCAAGCGGTAAAAAGGAATTTAAAACGATTCCCCGAGGACTTCTCATTTATTTTAAATAGGAATGAAATACGTAACTTGAAATCACAGTTTGTGATATCAAGTTGGGGTGGGCGACGAAAGTTGCCCTCTGTTTTCACGGAGCAAGGGGTCGCTATGCTTTCCTCAGTCTTAAACAGCGATCGTGCAATCCAAGTTAATATTCAAATTATGAGGGCCTTTATTCGATTGAAAGGATTTCAGCTTTCATATGGGGCATTGCGAAAAGAGATTCGGAGTATGAGACGAAAATATGACGAGAACTTTACCGTTGTTTTTGACGCTATCGGACGGTTATTAGATGGACCGGAAAAGAAATTTCGAGTGAAAGGTTTTTCTCAAATAAAAAAGGGATCACGATTCCTTACTTAATAATAGAGAAGCGATAATCTTTGCGAAGAGTTTCTTTTCCCTGCTTTTCCGCGGTGACAGTTCCGATATAAACGCCCGAATTAAATTTGGCTAGGGGTAAAGGGATCTCATAAGTGGATACTCCGTTGATAACCACCGCGTCGTGGACGATTGTTTCATAAATCAAATCACCGGCGACATCGTAGATGCGGGTTGAAACTTTGTCCGCCAGCCCCACCTCAATATGGACAACCGGTGTTTGGTTTTTTCGGGCCGGATTCGGAGATACCGAGACATTGCCCAAATAAAAAGGTTGATTTGATTGGTTTGCGAGAGAGGGTGAAAATAGTTGATACCCGCCGCTCCCTTCTGCGCAAGCGGTCAATGTTTTCTTTTCAAAATTTTGCTTACCAACCATCTTCCATCCCTCTGGACCCACAGAATAAAGGACCGGCTGTAGTTTGGGGGAAAAGGGCGACAGAGAAATTTTGAAATCCTCGTTGATCTTTTCGACTTGGGGTTCGGCGGCATCAAAAGTGAAAGTGAACTGGCGGCAGAGTGAGTCGGACGGAGAGACGTAGGCAAATGCTGGCCCGATTGCGATTAAGTCATTGGATTCTGAAAATTTCTGGATCGAATCCTTCACTTCTGGATTTTCAGGGACAATAACAAGTGAACCCGCGGCTGCGGCAAAAGTGGGAGCTTCTGCAGAGTCACAGGTGGATTTTATAACTATCGATTCAACAGGGCCCCAACGATACCCGCTGTCACCCCATACATAGTTATACCAGCCGTCACCGCAGCGATATTCGCACCTTGCATAGTAATAATATCTCGGATCATCCGGGGTGAGAGAGCACGGGAACACTGTGGGTTTGGCGACGTAACGCAGGCATGCAGTAAAATCATTCCACGAGTTGAAAACGAGGTCCCAGTACAAATTGCGGTTTAACGGTTCTAGCGAAATACAATCAGCAGGTTGGCGAGAGGGACCTGTCCAGGAAAGCATGACCGCTGCGTCATCGGGGAGATCGATAACAATTCCTGTATCCAAGGTGAGAGGACGGTAAGGGTAACGATATCTATGGGTTTTTCCACGATGGTAGTAAGGGTCATGCCCATTTCTCCATCTTGGATCACGTTGATATCCGGGCGGAGGATTGCCATAAGTGGCACCATCCAAGGTCAAGAGAGGCTTCGGTCGCGGTGTAATTGTTATCGTTACCGTATCTTTGATAACAGAAAACGTCAGCCCTATTATGTCGTCATAATAGGAAACATTGCTGACTCGAAGATCGCTAAAGATCTGATTGCCTATTTGGAAATTAACTTTCCGGGTGGAATAGAGTCCATTTATTCCATAAATGCCTTCACCATAGCCCTCTGTAGTCAGTATTTCCTCAGTTGTAATTGCAGCTTTGGCCCCGGTTCCTTGATCGCCCACCTTAATTTCCCACTTTTCTACTGCTTGATCTTGCGGCAGATCCTCGACAATCGTAATAATTTCATCTGCAAAAAACTTTCCGCATTGCGGCGCCCAATTTGGATTGCTTAAAGGAACGATTTTGTCTCCATTACAATCACCCAGTTCTTTTGAAAAGGAGATCCTCCCTGGGTTTGGCACAAAGAACCCTCCACTTCCTCCCTCGTTCACTATTTTCACCAAATATTTGGGTTCAACTTTAGGTTCCAAAGTGAGGTTGTAGGCCGGCATGGTCACAAAACAGTATTCATGCTCACCGGGATTACCAAAGAAATGCGTGTTCCTAACTTGAGAGGGGAAAATTTTTCTGAGTTCAACCAGGTCTGTGATTTCCACCCCGTTTCGTTTTGCTATCCACCGAATAAACTTTTGGTTGGTGGTTGAAATTCGAACATCGGTTTTTGTCGTGATGGGAACCGTATCTCCGGGTTTCAGCCATCCACGGTCTGCCATTTGAAATGGGAATGGGGGTATATTGATCGGGTCGGCATTTGGAGGAAGAGGATTTGGGACCGGTTGTCCATAGATAAGCTCACCTTTGTTGATGGCATACCCGGGACGAGAGCCAAATCCGATGGGAAGACCGGTGTTGGGGTCGATATCAGCGTCAGAATGACCGATGGGGATGAGACCTTCGGGTTCTACCTTAAGCCAAAATTTTCCATTTGAAATCTCAAGGGGAAATTCTTGTCGTCCGGTGGGGCGATTATGGTCAGGGCTTAGTCGCAGGACGATATTGGCGTACGCCTTCATTTCAGTAGGTGTCGGTTTTATGGAGGAAGCAGGTAGGCCGTCTCCCGGGGTCTCAAACACAAGCTCATTGAATGTGGATTCCTGGTCCAGATACGTTAGATCGATGGGGCCTGCTAAAATTTCTCCAAGACCCAATTCAGAGGAGGGGGGATCCAAAGTATTGTAGGCCCCCAATTCGCCCGCCCTTAATTTTGCCGAAATATAAAGTTGAACACCATTTTGAGAATAAGGACGAATATTGGGTTGGAGTCCACATCGTGAAGTGAGAGTGTAAAGGACACGGATTTTTACATAAAGTTTTTTTTGACCGGCGACATCTTTAAATTGGATCTCTTCTTTAACAATGGCCTCCCGGTCCACGCAAAAACCAGATTCGTCGCAAGCATTGGGGGAGTCGGAGGGATGGCAAGCGCAAACATTGGAGCAGGAGGACCGGGGCGATTCATCGGCGTACAGCGCGGTAAAATTTACCGCGCAGAAAAAGATCAACAAGCCTTTTGCAAAACTCGAGCTTTGCATAATCAAAAGATAACAAAGCCCTCATTAACTTCTCATGTCGATGTGATTAAACTTTGAAGAATTTATTTTTTTAATCGATTAGGAAGTGGAGAGGCGCCGTCATGATGGTGGCTTGGGCGCGGTCGCGCAGGACGTATTGGAGGCGGACCAAGAGTTTGCCGGTGGTGGCGGGGTTCATGTTGTCAGGGACCATGTAAGAAGTTTCGTAATCGTAGATCTCTCCGGGGGAGAGGCTGAAATTGTGGGCCATGGAAATCGAAGGTCCGGGCAGAAGGGCGGCCACTTTTCCGTCAGTGCGCAAGGACGATTGAGTTTCGATTCTTTTAAAAGAGAAGGGGGCGCGGTTCCGAATGATCACGCGGTACCGAAGCTGGTCCGATCTCATATATTTATAGGTACCGCCTTTGCCAACGCCGCGGAACCCTAAAAATTCAACCTGCACTTCCAGTCCATCCGCATTCCCCAGCCGGATCGAGTCGTCCATTCCCCAAGATATAGAGGAGAGAGCAAAACTAACCGCCATCACGAAGGCCCATTTTCGGGGGCTCATCGTTTGCGCTCGTGTGGCTTCAAGTGGGGTATCGGATATCTCTACCATGATGGTTTGAGTATGCATGTCGCTCGTGACAAACCAAAGAAAGTTGTTAGTGTTTTTAGTGACAAAAAAATTATGTATTTGATATTGTCCGCCGATGACAAACACCGTCCGCGCTTCGATAATTTTTTCGTCCCTACTTCTCGTCTCGTTTTTGTCATTTGCCGACGACACCACTATCGAATACCGAGTCACCGACGTGGCCGGCGATGTTGGTTTTATTCCTAAAGAGGGGACCGAAATTTCGCCGGTCGTGACCGGTTTGACCCTTGATCCGGGTGACCGTTTGGTGACCGGGAAGACCGGCCGGGTTGAGTTCGCGACCAAGGCTGGAACTGTCATGGAGCTTAAGGAAAACTCCCACCTCACGGTGGAGAGCTTCTCTGGTCAAGTTTCAAAATTTTTTCTCAAAGTCGGACGCCTCTTCGGTAAATTTGCTTCCGCCCAAACCACTCAGCACAGGTACAACATTCAATCGCCGGTGACGGTCGCCGCCGTTCGGGGAACGGAACTGGCAATGTGTGTCGAAGAAAATGGGGAAACTCAAGCGGGGGTCAATGAAGGCACTGTTTCATTTGAATCCGCGGAAGGTGAAATTGTCGTTGAAGAATCCCAGGGGATTATTGTCAAGCCCAACGAGAAGCCAGAACATTTAAAAGAAATTCCACCCTTGGTCGCCAAGGACTTGGCTTGGTTTCCGCACATCCGAAACCGGGTTCCCCGCCTTCGAGAACAATGGAAAGATCGCCCGCCTTTGGCCCGACTTGAGCTGAGACAACGAGCGCTGCGTAAAAGGGTTCAATGGCGCCGTCCCAGTCGGCCCAATCCCAAACGTCTTAAGCGCCATCCCTAGAAGTTAAGGTTAAATACGAACTCTTCGATGCCCCTCACTCTTGATCAACGGGAAAAAATTCATTGCAACCTTTGCGGGGTTGAAACATCAGAGGAGTTGATGTGTGAAAAGAAGGGGCGCCTGGGTCCCGATCCTTTTTCCATCGTCAAGTGCTCCCAATGCGGTTTGGTCTATGTCAATCCGCGATTGAAAAAAGAGGTCATCAAAAACCTCTATGACAAAGACTATTACACCGGAGACAATTGGGATGAGAAAATCGATTACGAGGGCGCGCTAAAAGAAACGGAGAAGTTTTGGCGAAAATTCAGGCTGGGAAACCTGCCGGAAATACTTTTCTACAAGCCGTGGCTCAAGGGTTTAAAAATTTTAGATGTGGGATGCGCGCTCGGAAATTTCATGATTTTTCTAAAGGAGCAAGGGGCCGAGGTGGAAGGGATTGAATGGTCGGAATACGCGGGCGAACGCGGGCGGTCGATGGGTCTAAAAATTCACACCGGAGACATTCATAGCCTTCGGTTGGAGGCCGCCAAATTTGACGTGGTTGTTGCCCGGGAGGTCATTGAGCATGTGTATGACCCTCTCGCCTTTGTTCAAGAGATTTCGCGTCTTCTAAAACCAAATGGCCTTTTTTATTACACCACCGGGAATGTGGCCGCGGTTGGCAATATTCAAGAGTGGGAATACGTTCGCCCCGAAGGCCACATAACATATTTTTCCCCTAAAACCATGGCAGCTTACTTTGAGAAAACGGGATTAAAATCGGTCCCGCGCCTTTCGTCCATTGAATACTATTTTGACTACATCCGGTTTGGAAGTTATGTTGAGGACCCCAAACTCGAGCGATTAAAAAAGTGGGGGATCTTAGGCTCAAACCTTAATTCCCTCAAAAATATAATTGTTTTAACCGTTCTCTGGTGGGTCCTCAATCTGAAAAGAAAATGGGGCGGGTACACGATGCCGCTCGGAATCAAGGAATAGCTCGAAGACCTAAGAAATAGCAGCAATTCCTTCGGCTTTCATGACCTTCAGTAATTTCCCATCAAGGGTGAGAAGGGGAACCTTGAGGGCGATGGCGGCGCCTGCATAGGCGGCATCATAGAATGTGAGATCGGACCGTTCGATCAAATCAATAGCCGGTTCCCACCAAACTTTCATGGGTATTTCTTGGATGGGGAAATCCCAGACGACCGACATGAGATTTTTAAGGTCACTCTTCTTTAACCGAGTTCCGCTTCGGCGGTGGGCGTATAAAATTCCGTTGGCCCCTTCATAACGGATCAAATCAGGCGCGAGCAAAGGGTGATCTTCCAAAATACTCTTTATAACGTCGCTCCCTTCTTCGTCCAGTAGAACAGCAAGCCAAGCGCTCGCGTCAACCACAATGGGTTCAAGCATGATCTCTCATCTGGCGGATAATTTTCACTGAGCTTCCCGCCGGGACCTTTTTTTTGCGATCTTGCGCCCATCCATGAATTTGACTCATCAACGCGCGTTTTGTTTGCGAATGCAGGGCCTCATTGATGGCGCGCCGGATATACTCAGACCAATTGATTCCAGCTTTGTCCATTTGTTCTTTCATCTCATCAGGAATTCGAAAAGCAACCATACTCATAATATTCACCTCCGTGACCTTGAGTCTAACCTGTTGTATTACATGTTGTCAATACGACCCCAATATTGGCCTTTTACCTTCATTGCTTTTTAACCCCATATTAAGGCCGATTTAACCCTCCTGGTTTACAATTTGTTTACACCCCAATTTGTGCAGAAAAAGCATCGATAAGTCAGGCGTTTTGGGGTTAAGTTTGGTGACATAAACTCGTTAAAAAATGACATCTCAGAAAAGCTCGAAATTTCGCAAATTTGTCGCTCTGGTGACCACGCTCTCGCAACTGCAGACCCAAGTGTTGTTTGCAGGAATGCCGATGGGGGCGGGTCCTCTTCCGATACAAGGGCAGCTGACCGACCTTATTAAAAAACTCTCTAAGCAAGTTTCCGACAAAGGCGTTACCATTTTCCACGCCAACCCTTTTTCCAACCTGATTGATCCCCGTGGCAGAACAGACCTCCCCGAAGAAGGCCGCACCTCCCCAGACAGACTCCTCGACCGAGAGCAGAAACAGATGTCCATTCTCCGCCAGATGGAAGAACTGGAGATTTTCCAGCAGGAAACATTCCGCGGCCGGCCGGAGCTTCCCAATAACAAATCCGCCGAAATTTTAGACGGCGTCTCGACCTACAAGTTGAACGTGAACATCGCGAAAGAAATGCAGAAGGTCCAACAGAGCCGTCTTCAAGCGGAAAAGGACATCGAGAACGACATTCAAAGGTTGCGCAGCGCTATTAAGGGTGCGGGCGGATCGGTCAGCAGCCAGAAGGACGGGTCCCGCTGGTTCACGCTTCACGGGTTGTTGGTCGCGATCCGCGGGCAAAAATTTGTGGATGGAAACGGCCAGATCACAACAGTGGATACGCGCCGGTTCAAATACGACAAAGACACCAAGCTGGCCACCTCTTACACCCGGGTCACGCGCGATAGCCAAGGGAACATCAGCGTCAGCCTCCGGTCCGACATCAAATACACCAAAGACTCAAGCCAACACGGCAAGCAAATCGTCACCG